>JAAWLY010000009.1 GCA_022798155.1 Lawsonibacter sp.
CAAGGCGATGATGATCAACAACGCCGATTGGCTGATGAAGCTGAACTATATCGAGGTCCTGCGGGATGTGGGGGCCTGCTTCTCGGTGAACAACATGCTCCGGGCGGAGTGCTACAAACAGCGCATGGAGAAGGGACTCAGTTTCCTGGAGTTCAACTATATGATCATGCAGTCCTACGACTTCTACTACCTCTTCCAGCATTACGGCTGCAACATGCAGTTCGGCGGCGACGACCAGTGGTCCAATATGCTGGGGGGCACCGAGCTCATCCGCCGCAAGCTGGGCAAGGATGCCCACGCCATGACCATCACTCTTCTGCTCAACTCCGAGGGCAAGAAGATGGGCAAGACCGCCAAGGGGGCGGTGTGGCTGGACCCTGCCAAGACCAGCCCCTATGAGTTCTACCAGTACTGGCGCAACGTGGGCGACGGCGACGTCCTCAAGTGCCTGCGGATGCTCACCTTCCTGCCCCTGGAGCAGATCGACGAGATGGACCGGTGGGAGGGCAGCCAGCTAAACACAGCCAAGGAGATCCTGGCCTTTGAGCTGACCAAGCTGGTCCACGGGGAGGAGGAGGCCGTCAAGGCCCAGGAGGCCGCCAAGGCCCTGTTCGTGGGAGGCGGCGACATGTCCAATGTGCCCGCCACCCAGCTTACCGACGCCGACCTCACCGACGGCGCCATCGGCGTGCTGGACCTGATGGTCAAATGCAAGCTGGCCCCCTCCAAGAAGGAAGCCCGCCGCCTGGTAGAGCAGGGCGGGGTGGAGGTCAACGGCGAGAAGGTGGCCGCCGCCACCGTCAGCTACACCGCCGGCGACCTGTCCGGCGACGGCCTGATGGTGAAGAAGGGCAAAAAAGTGTACCACCGGGCCCGCATGTGACAGGAGCTTGTTATGGGGCTTTCTTTGATTTTTTGCGCGGGCGGCCGGACCGAGGATACAAAGGAGATGCTGGAAGCTCTTGAAACGGCGGATTACCAGGCGTTAAACCAGCGAATGGCCCGAAAGGCGGACTTTTCTCTGCACCTGGTGCCCAGAGATTTACAGACCCTGTCGGAATGTGCGGCCGCCTTTTCTCCTCAGAAACCAGTTCCGTTCCGCGAGGGTTTGACCTGCTACTTTGATGCGGAGGACCGTGGGTTTTTCATCGTGTCTGAGGAGTGGGAGAAGTATTTTGCCGCCATCGAAATTAAGGATGCGGCCCCTCTGGCGGAAGCGTGGTATCAGGCCATGGGCTTGAAGGAATCGTTGCCGCCAGAGGCAATAGCCGCAGTGAAAGATTTAATTGAGTTGTGTCAATATGCGGGGCAGACCGGACACCCGGTAATACACATCTGGATTGCATAGAAAAAATGACTGAACTGAACCCCAAAATAAAAGACGCCCTGCTGAACATCAACTTTGTTGAGCGGTATGAAAAATTATCCGCCCGTTTCAGTACGGCCAAAACACCGCCGGATGATCGCTTGATTTATATGGATGGGGAAGAAGTGATGGCGATGATCCGTGCGGCAGGATATTCGCCGCGGTTTAACACCAGAGAGAAATTTTACAGAATCAAAGAGGAGTGCATCGGAAAATACACGTTTAATATCCACATCATCCTGCGGTACGGCATTGCTGAACTGGTCTGGGTGGTGGAGGAGGGCGGCGTCCTGCTCCTTGGCGCTCCCTGGAGTACGTATTCCAGACGGTTGATTGATGTGAACTACCGCATCAAAAATCCGGTTTTTGGAACATATGAGGATTTGGAAGAGATTTTAAAAATTGTATTCGAGATGTACGAGGACTTTAAGCGTGCTCTGATGTGATTGGGCGAAGTATATAGTCATTCCAGAATCGAAAAAAGGGGAGAGGCCGCATGAAAAAGGGTTATTTCTACATCGCTGTGGCGGTGGTGATGTTCACCTCCTTCGAGGTTGTGCTGAAATTCATTGCCGGACAGATCAACCCGGTCCAGCTGACCCTGTGCCGGTTCACCATCGGCTTTGTGTTTCTGCTTCCGGTGGCCCTCCACACCCTGCGGAAGCGGGGGGAGTGGCTGGATGGCGGGAGCATGGCGTACTTTGCCCTGCTGGGCCTCATCGGCATCGCCCTGAGCATGCCCATTCTCCAGATGGCGGTGAGCTACACCGGATCCTCCGTCTCAGCGGTGATGTTCAGCTGTAACCCGGTGTTTGTCACCTTTTTGGCCTTTTTCCTGCTGAGAGAACCCATCAAGCCCCGGCATATCGTTGCCCTGGTCCTTGAGGTTGCGGGCACAGTGGTCATCATCAGCCCCTGGAACACCAAATTGAACATGACCGGGGTGGCGCTGGCTCTGTTGTCCACCCTGCTGTTTTCCCTGTACGGAGTGATGGGGAAGAAGAAGGTGGCCCAGTTTGGCGGGGCGGTGGTCACCTGTTTCAGCTTCCTGTTCGGCAGCCTGATTGTGCTGGCCTTTATTCTGCTCACCCATATCCCGACGGTGGCCCAGGCTTTCCAGAGCGCGGGTCTGGATAGCTTTGCCAATATCCCTGTCTTGGCGGGCTATACCCTGCAAAATCTGCCCTATGTGCTCTTTGTCTCTGTGGGTGTGGCGGGTATCGGCTTCTGCGCCTACTTCCTGGCCATGGAGTACCAGCCGGCCAGCGTGGTGTCGCTGGTGTACTTCTTCAAGCCCGCCCTGTCGCCCCTCCTGGCTCTGGCCGTCCACGGGGAGGAGATTTCCCAAAGTATGCTGATTGGCATTGTTCTGATCGTCGTGGGTTCCCTCTGCTCCATTGTTCCGGGAATTGTGGAATCCAAGCGGTAAAAATGTGGGTTGTCTCTTGACTTAAACCATACTTTATATGTTATAGTTTGAATAGATTGACTGAGAAGGAGAGGGAATTATGGAGAAAGCCAAGGTATATTTTACCGATTTTCACACCCAGGCCTATGGCGACAGCCTGCCCACCAAGCTGCAGAAGCTGATGAAGAAGGCGGGTATTCAGGACTTAGACCTGGACGGCAAGTTTGTGGCCATCAAGATGCACTTTGGCGAGCTGGGCAACATTAGCTATCTGCGGCCCAACTATGCCCGGGCGGTGGTGGACCTGGTGAAGGAGTTGGGCGGAAAGCCCTTCCTCACCGACTGCAACACTATGTACCCCGGCAGTCGGAAAAACGCCCTGGAGCACCTGGAGTGCGCCTGGCAGAACGGCTTTACCCCGCTGACGGTGGGCTGTCCCATCCTCATCGGCGACGGGTTGAAGGGCACCGATGATGTGGAGGTCCCTGTAGTGGGCGGTGAGTACGTGGACAAGGCCAAGATCGGCCGGGCTATCATGGACGCCGACGTGTTCATCAGCCTGACCCACTTCAAGGGCCACGAGATGACCGGCTTCGGAGGCACCATTAAGAACATCGGCATGGGCTGCGGCTCCCGGGCGGGGAAGAAGGAGCAGCACGCCAGCGGCAAGCCCAAGATCAGCCAGAAGAAGTGCCGGGGCTGTACCCGCTGCCAGAAGGAGTGCGCAAACGACGGACTGGTCTTTGACCAGCAGACCCGGAAAATGCAGGTGGACGAGGCCCACTGCGTGGGTTGCGGTCGCTGTCTGGGGGCCTGCAACTTCGACGCCATCTACTTCACCAACGACAACGCCCAGGCGGCCCTGAACTGCCGTATGGCGGAGTACACCAAAGCCGTGGTGGATGGCCGGCCTCAGTTCCATGTTTCTCTGATCGTGGACGTGTCCCCCAACTGCGACTGCCACGCTGAGAACGATGTGCCCATCCTGCCCAACATCGGGATGTTTGTCTCCACCGATCCCCTGGCACTGGACCAGGCCTGCGTGGACGCCTGTCTGGCCGCTCAGCCCTTGCCGGGCAGCCAGCTGGCGCAGCACCTGGCCGACCCGAAGTTCCACGATCACCACGACCACTTCACTAACTCCACCCCGGAGTCGGAGTGGCGCAGCTGCTTGGACCACGCCGAGAAGATCGGCCTGGGCAGCCGAGCATATGAGCTGATTAAGATGTAAAGGAAAATCGCCTCTCTCAAAAGACAGGCGATTTTTTAGTCGATATTGCTTTTTTTGAAAAAACACTGCAATGTTAACACGCGTTGCTTGCCGCAACGGTGGTTCTCCCGTATAATAGCGGTGAAAGGGGGGCATCTTGGATGCTAAGTGAAAATATCAAAGCAATCAGAAAATCTAAAGGACTTTCACAGGAGGAGCTTGCGGTCAAGCTGAATGTGGTGAGGCAAACGATCTCTAAGTGGGAACAGAGTCTGTCGGTACCAGACGCCGATGCGCTGATTTCCATATCGGAGGTATTGGAGACCCCTGTAAGCACGCTGTTGGGAGAAACCGTTGTTGAGGCAAAGGCTGATGCTCTAAGCGTAATCGCTGAGAAACTTGAGGTCATAAACCTACAGCTTGCGCAAGGAAAGGCGGCAAGGCAACGGGCGGTCCATTGGCTTTTTCTTTCACTGTGCGCAGTGATAGCAGCCATTTTTGCGGTTCTGATCGGCTTAAACAGCCCTTACCTGGGCTGGGATTACAGCGACCCTGAAATCGCAATTGCCGGAGTTATGTTCCACGCATTTGAGTGGCTATTCATTCGGATTGCACCGCTTGCCCTGATTGGAGCAGTCATTGGGGCTTGCCTCACGCAGAAGAAAGTGTGAGCTTGCCTGAAGTCTTTGAACAAATCTGAGATTAAGATGCGGGCGGTGGTCCATTCTGAGTCCACCGCCCGCACAATTTAATTATTCATCAACTATGAGTCACCAAACTGATTTTTTAGCAGCAGGTCGATCATAAACACCGACGCGCAAAACAGCACCATCTGGCCCACGATGAGCCACAGCCAGAAGGAGGAATAATTTTCCCGGAACAGAACCATCAGCACGGCGCTGGCCCCGCCGCTGACGATCCCAATGCGCAGCCACAGTCGGGCACAGTGGCGGTGGGCCGCCGTCCAAGCTTCCGGGTCCTTCCGGGTCAGCTCCGTGCTGTAGGCCAGGCCCTTGGACTGGTAGGGGGGAGGGGAAATCCTCCACATCAGGCCTACAATCAGCATGGCCGCCGGGGCCAGCATGACGACAATGAAATAAAATGTGTACATATCAAACCTCACTTACCTTAAATTATAAAAATTAAAGCGATCCCGAAACAAAACGGTGGTGTCTTTTATTAACTGAGTTTTCATCTTATCTGACAAATGTGGATAATTCAACGTATTCTGAATGTCCATCAGCCACTTTTCCACAATCGAATGCAATGGGATAAGATCAAAATAGGCGATACTCTCACCGCTCTTTTTGTACTGCTTCCGGTATTCGGAGTTTGCTTTACTCACATCCATCAGGTACTGCTTTACCGCTTTTATGTCCTCGTCACGCATCTCCGCCAGCTGGCCCTGCATGTATGTATTCATAACGGCCATACGTCGGTCAGTGTTGATCTTCTTGTGGCTCTCCATAAAAAATTTCAGCACATAGGTATCAATATCCGCTCTGATCGCCTCAAAGAGACCATCCAACTCCGCAGGAGCGTTTTGATCCGGTGCCAGCCGGTGTTGGCAGGGTAATGGTTCCTTCCGGTAATCAGCACGCCGATATCTGTGTCGTGTCCCACCGTAAACGAGGGTATCCCTTTCCAAGACTGATTATAGCAGGAGGCAGCCTCGGTAATGACAAGGGAGAGCCTTCCTTCAAAAAATTCCCGCTGGATTATGATATGGTCATAGATTCCATCAGGATTTTCACGACGAAAGGCGTAAAAGTTGCTGTTTCCCCCCCTCAAATGGAAAATCTGGAAGCTGTTCAGACATATAAACTATCAGCTTCTTTTTGATGGGGATACATTTTTCAGTGGGCATTTTATTCACCTTTTTCCTCTTTTCTAGGCTTTTTCTTTGCTCTGCCCAGCGGGTTTGCTTTGGCGGCGGCACGCAAGTCCTCGTTGTCCACGTGGGTGTAGATCTGGGTGGTGTTCAGGTGGTCGTGGCCCAGCACCTCCTGGAGAGTGCGCACATCCACGCCGTTTTGCAGCATGAGCGTGGCGGCGGTATGGCGCAGCTTGTGGGAGGAATACTGAGTGCTGTCCAGTCCGGCGGCGGCCAGGTGCTTCTTCACCAGCTTGTGAACTGCCGCCGTGGAGATGCGCCGTCGGTTCTGTAAAGTGACAAACAGGGCGTTCTGATCCACCAGGGTCAGTGTTTCCCGGTCCGTGAGCCAGTCCTCCAGAGCCTTTTGACAGGCGTCGTTGAGGTAGAGTATCCGCTCCTTATTGCCCTTGCCCAGCACCCGCAGCTGGTCGTCTCGAACATCTGTTTTGTTCAGCCCCACCAGTTCGGAGATACGCAGCCCGCAGTTGAGAAACAGCGTTAAAATGCAGTAGTCACGGCTGGCATTTTTTCCGTCCACGCTGCTCAAAAGCTCCAGACTTTCCTCTAAATTCAAGTACTTTGGCAGGGATTTCTTCAGCCTGGGCGAGTCCAGATTCTGGACTGGGTTGGTCTCCAGCAGCTTGGCCTTGTTGGTGAGGTATTTATAGAAAGACCGGATGGTGGCCACTTTGCGGGCCCGGGAGGTGTTGTTGAGCCCGCGGTCCCGAGACAGATAGTTCATGTAGGAATAGATGTCTGTCAGGGTGACATCCCGAACCAAAGCGAGGTCTGCGTCGTCAATGGAGATATCGTCCAGCGGAATATCCTTAGAAACCAAATGTTTGTTCTGCTTGAGAAAACGGAAAAAGTTCCGCAGGTCTAAATAGTATTCGTCAACCGTTCGACGGGAATGTCCCTGGATGGTCTCATGATAAACCAGGAAGTCCCGGAGAATGGGCGGAGCCTCGGTGCGATAGTCCAAAAGTGCGTCATTTTGGGGTTCAGCCTCCACTCAGGTCAACAAAATTTTTATTTTGTTGACCTGATGGTGTAGGCCAAATTGCCCGCCTGACGTCCCTCCTTTCTTGTCAGCGGTCTGCCCTTTTTACTTCTATTTCAAAAGCGCTAAAAATTCATCTTCTGTTAAAACAGGAATACCTAATTCCTGTGCTTTGCGCAGCTTGGAGCCTGCCGCTTCTCCGGCCACCACATAGGTGGTTTTTTTGGATATGGAGCCCGCCGCTTTGCCGCCGCGGGCCTCAATCATCTCGCTGGCCTCATCCCGGGTGAACTTTTCCAGCGCTCCAGTGAGAACAAAGGTCATACCAGCAAAGCGCTGGTCGCTCCCCTGCTCTGCCGCCGTCATGTTGACTCCGGCCTCCTTCAGGCGCTGGATCAGATGTTGACTCTGTGGGCTGGCCATCCAGTCCAGAATGCTCCGGGCGGTGATTTCCCCCACGTCGTCCACGGCAGTGAGCTCCTCCAGGGCGGCGTTTTGCAGGGCGTCCATGGTCTGGAACCGGGCAGCCAGGATTTTACCCGCCTTCTGCCCCACCTGACGAATTCCAAAGGCGTAGATCAGCCGGGACAAGTCCTGCTTCTTGGATTTCTCCAACGCGCCCATCAGCTTTTGGGCGGAACGTTTGCCCATCCGTTCCAGCTGGGCCACGTCCTCCTCCTTTAAAAAATACAGGTCGCCCGGGGTCTTGACCAGTTGGGCGTTGACCAGATTTTCCACCACGGCGATGCCCAGTCCCTCAATGTCCATAGCGTCCCGGCTGGCGAAGTGGGCCAGATTGCGCAGCAGCTGGGCGGGACACTCAGCCCCGGTACAGCGTACATGGGCTCCGTCCTCGTCCCGTTCCACCGGTGCCCCGCACACAGGACAGGTTTTGGGCAGAAAATAGGGCTGTGTTCCCTCCGGGCGCTTCTCCGCCACTACGGAGAGTACCTCCGGGATGATCTCCCCCGCCTTGCGCACCAAGACGGTGTCGCCAATGCGGATATCCTTTTCAGAGATGAAATCCTGGTTGTGGAGAGTGGCGTTGGTGACAGTGGTACCGGCCAGGCGGACCGGTGTGAGCACTGCTTTGGGGGTAAGCACCCCGGTGCGGCCCACCTGGACCAGGATGTCCACCACCTGGGCGGGCTTTACCTCCGGAGGGTACTTGTAGGCAGCGGCCCATCGGGGGAATTTCGCTGTGGAGCCCAGTGCCGCACGCTGTGACAGGCTATTTACCTTTACAACTGCTCCGTCAATATCAAAGGGAAAGCTCTCCCGATTTTCCCCAATTTCTGTAACCCGCTCTGTGGCCAGAGATACCCGAGAACAGCTGTAATGTGGTATTACTTTAAAGCCCTTGTCCCGCAAATAATCCAGCGTTTCCAGATGGGTATTGAAGCTCTCCCCTTCCGTGTATTGAATGTTAAACACCGCCACATCCAGCTTCCGGGAGGCGGCCACCTTGGGGTCCAGCTGGCGCAGAGACCCGGCGGCGGCGTTGCGGGGATTGGCAAACAGGGCCTCTCCCCTGCGCTCGCGCTCCTCGTTCAGGGCGTGGAACACCTTTTTGGGCATGTATACCTCCCCCCGGACGATGAGCCGGACGGGGGCATCTGGAATTTTCAGGGGGATGGACCGGACGGTGCGTAGATTTTCTGTAACGTCCTCCCCCACCTGGCCGTCTCCTCGGGTGGCTCCCCGGATAAACAGGCCGTCCTCGTACTCCAGGGCCACTGACAGCCCATCCACCTTGGGCTCCACCACATATTCCGCCTCGGGGACTACCCCCTTCACCCGCTGGTCGAAGGCCTCCAGCTCATCAAAGTCGAACACATCCTGAAGGGACTCCAGCGGCACCCGGTGGGTCACCTGGGAGAAGGACTCAAGGGCCTGTCCCCCCACCCGCTGGGTGGGAGAATCCGGGGTGACCGTCTCCGGGTGGGCCCCCTCCAGCTCCTCCAGACGGCGGAGCTTGTGGTCGTAGTCGTAGTCGGACATGGTGGGCTTGTCCAACACATAGTACTCGTACCCCGCCTGGGTCAGCTCCTGGCGGAGCGCCTGAATCTCAGCAAAATCATCCACAGTAGTACCCTCCTTTGGGTTGGCAATGAAATTTTTCAATAAAGTTGGGGAAAATTGCCCGCAGCAGGCAAAACACCCAGAAGCCGGCAGCCGCTCCGATGGTGTTCAGGATCACGTCGTCGATGTCAGTACTGCGGCCAATAAAAAACTGAACAAATTCAATGGTTACAGAGGTGCAAAAGCCCGCAAGCAGGGACTTCCACCAATTCCATCCCCGCCACAGCAGGGCTGGGAAAAAGCCCACGGGCATAAACATGATAATGTTGCCCAGCAGCATAAACAGCAGCCAGTAGCTTCGCCGGTTCAGCGCCCGGGAAATCTCCTCAAAGGGCGTAAACATGTTGGGAAGGTACGCAAACTGCGACGCGGTCTCCTCCCAGTTGGGATAGAAGTCGGCCAACCGCCAGCCGCTGACGCCCCACCCCCAGTTCCAATAGTCCCGGCGGAAGACCCAGTCAAATACATAGGCCCAGAGGTTGGCGGGAAACAGGGTAAGTGCCGCCAACCCGGCACAAAACACCAAAAACAGGGCCAGTGCGGTCTCCCGGCAGGCGGAGCTGACCAGATTCATCCCGCTAAGCCGCCTTTTTCGTGCCGGTCGAAGGAGGAAAAAGACAACCAGCGCAGCGGCTCCTAGTGGGACCATCTGCCTTACATAGCCTAAAATATCCAGTATCACGTCAATTCTCCTGTCTTTTGTCTAGGTCCGGTCCAGTTGTAAGTAGGTGTCAGGCACCTTGCCCACGATTACCGTCTCCGCCACACACAGTTTGGTGTTCAGCGTTGTCTCCACCTCTCCGCCGGGGAGCAGCAAGGTCATAGGGACGGTTACCTCCAGCCAGATACGGTGGAGGGTCTGGTTCACCCCGGCGGAGGTAAGCTGGCTGTCAAATTCCGCCCGCACCGTTCCCACGGTCATAGCCTGGGCTCTCAGCGCCGGGCCCTTGGCCCACAGGGGTTCCAGGTCGAACAGGCTGCCCAGGGGCACACGGATGTCAGACACATCCACCCCCTCCAGCGCCTCCAGGATGGCGGCGGTAAGCTCCGCCCGGAGCAGGTTCATTCGGGCCATGTCGGTGGTCAGGGCGGTGATGCTCCCTTCCCCGTCCCGCTGGATGGAGACGAAATCGCTGTAGCTCACATTGCGGGCGGCCAGGTTGGCGGTGACCGTCCCCTCCACCACGGCGGTCATGGTGTTCTGGGCCTGGGCGGCGGCGATTTCCGCCACCACCGGGCGCAGCTTGGCCTCCAGCAAGGCGATGATCGACCCTGCGACCACCAGCGCCACCGCCAGGGTGAGAATCAGGGGATGGACGCGCAACTTCGGGCCGGTGCACGTCCACACAGGACGGCGGTTGACCGGCCGCCGCATCTTCCGCACCAGCTCCCGCCGCCATGGACGCATATCCTCACCCCCTATAAGGGAAGGATATTCTGAAACTGGCTTGACCTATTCCTCCTTGGAACGCGTGTCTTTATTTAGCTTTGTTACGACGATTCCTGTACAAGTCACAACAACAATACACAGATACATACAAATGCCCAAAATACACCCAAAGCCATAGCCCCCCAAACCATTGAAAAAACTGCCCGCAATAGCAGATACAAACATTCCGCCAATCGCGACGGCAATTCCCAGCAAAATATATTGCCAAATGTTTTTCATATCCATGCCTCCGAATGTTCTAATTTATCGTTCTTATGAATTTTCAAGCAGCTCTTGTACCGCCAGCAGCACACCCAGCCGGCCCGATTCAAAGGTCAGCCCCCCCTGGAGGTAAACGGTGTAGGGCTCCCGCATAGGGGCGTCGGCGGACAGCTCGATGGACGCCCCCTGGATAAAGGCACCGGCGGCCATGATGACCTGGCAGTCGTACCCCGGCATATCCCAGGGCTCCGGGGTGACGTAGGAGTCCACCGGCGCGCCGAACTGGATACCCTTGCAGAATTTTTTCAGGGCCTCCGGCTCCCTCATGTGAATCATCTGGATGATGTCGTGGCGGAGGGCCGAGGAGTGGGGCTCAGTGTCGTAGCCCAGCAGCTCCATCACCTTGGCGGCGAAGACGGCGGTCTTTACCGCCTGGGCCACTGTGTGGGGGGCCAGGAACAGCCCCTGATAGAGCAGGCGGTTCTGGCCCAGGGTGCATCCGCACTCCCCCCCGATCCCCGGGACAGTGAGCCGCATGGCGGCCCCCTCCACCAGGTCTCGCCGGCCGGCGATGTAGCCCCCGGTGGGCGCCAGCCCTCCCCCGGGATTCTTGATGAGGGAGCCCACCACCAGGTCGGCCCCCACATGGGTGGGCTCGAGGGGCTCCACAAATTCGCCGTAGCAGTTGTCCACCAGGATGGCGGCGTTGGGGTTGGCTGTCTTGATAATCTGGCACATCTCTCCAATCTCCGCCACCGACAGGGACGCCCTGGTGGAGTAGCCCTTGGAGCGCTGGATCAGCACCGCCTTCACCCGGGGGTCGGCGGCGGCCTTGGCCATCCCATCCAGGTCGGGCTTGTTGTCAAGGAGTTCCACTTGTCTGTACGCAACGCCGTAGTCCTTCAGGGAACCGGGGCCCTTGTCCACCGCCCCCACGACACCCAGCAGGGTGTCGTAGGGGGCGCCCACAGCGGACACCAGTACGTCCCCCGCCTTCAGCGCCCCGAACAGGGCGCAGGCGATGGCGTGGGTGCCGTTGACGAACTGGATGCGCACCAGGGCGGCCTCAGTGCCGAAGAGATCAGCGTAGATCTGGTCCAGCTGATCCCGGCCCAGGTCATCGTAGCCGTAGCCGGTGGTGCCAGCGAAATAACCCTCGGCCACCCGGTGCTTTTGAAAGGCGGCCAGCACCCGAACGGTGTTTTCCTGGGCGATGGCATCTACCCGGGCAAATTCCTCCGTCAGCTGGCCCTGGGCCTGGTCGCCCAGGGCTTTGACGCGGTCGTTAATCAGTGAAGTCATTTTACTTGTCAATCCTATCTGTTTCAGTATGCTTTTTCAATTTGCTTTAAAACTCTAATCCGGTCTTTTTCCAGAAGCGGCGACAGGCTGTCTGGATAAGCCGAAAAGTCAGCGGACTCCAAAGCAGCTCGAATTTTTGAGGCCAACGCAGGTTTAGCCGCTAGAATATAAATTAAATTTTGGATGCACTGGCGAGCTGTGATCGGCTTTTCATCCATAATATGATCCAAATAAGCATCCAGTGTCTGGTCTAGCTTTTCGTCAGCATCCCAACGGGCATTTTGGGCTATCAGGACCAGCCCTCGATTTCGGACCAGAGAATTTTTATCCCCCAGCATAGCCACAAACTCATCAAAAAATGGATAGACCTGATCTGAGGTCTGGGAACGAGCTGTCAGCTCTTTTAATGCGGCATATGCAATTTTATCCTTAGGGAATCGCAAATTAGCCACCAATTCTGTCGTGGAATCCATATTTCCCTCACTTTTATAGCTCGTTTACCAGCTGCTTGAACGCCTTGCCGCGCTCCATAAAGTTTTTAAACTGATCGAAGGCGGCACAGGCCGGGGACAGCACCACCACATCCCCCTCATGGGCGATATCGCGGGCAGTTGCCACGGCGGTGGCCAGGTCGTCTGTCTCTATGAGCTTTAAGCCGCTCTCATTATACCCCTCAGCCTCCTCCACCGCTTTCCGGATAGCGGAAGCGGTGGCCCCGGTGAGGATCAGGGCTTTCACTTGGCGGACAATCTCCACCCCAAGCTGAGTAAAGGGAACCCCCTTGTCGTAGCCACCAGCGATGAGGATCAGCTTTTGGTCAAAGGAGTCCAGACAGGCTATGGTGCGGGTGGGGCTGGTGCCGATAGAGTCGTTGTAGTACTTCACTCCGTCCAGCTCCCGCACCAGCTCGATGCGGTGCTCTACCCCGGTAAACCGCTGGGCTACCGCCCGGACGCACTTGTCCGGGACAATGCCGTCCACCGCAGCGATGGCGGCCATGTAATTTTCAATATTGTGGACGCCGGGGATATGGATATCGTCCAGAGGCAGCACCTCCCGGCTGCCCATGCTGTTGGTCAGCCAGATAGCATTATCCCGGAGGTACACCCCCTCCTCCAGTCTCTGCTTACGGCTGAACAGCATGGCCTGCCCCACAGCCGCCTTGGCCAGCGAGCGGGTGATGTCATTGTCGTAGTTGAAGATAGCCCGATCCTGGGGACTCTGATGGCAGAAGATATTCAGCTTGGCCTCGGTATACTCCTCCATGGTGTGGTGATAGTCCAGGTGGTTGGGAGACAGATTGGTGAACACCGCCACGTTAGGGCTGCGGTCCATAGTCATCAGCTGGAAGGAGGACAGCTCCACCACAGCCACGTCGTCGGCGGTCATGCCGTCCACATCAGGGAGCAGGGGCCGGCCGATGTTCCCCCCCAGGTAGACGTTGAGGCCCGCCTCCTTTAAAAACTCGCTGATGAGCGTGGTGGTGGTAGTTTTGCCGTCGCTGCCCGTCACACCGATGATTTTACAGGGACACAGCTGGAAAAACAGCTCCATCTCAGAGGTGAGGATGCTCCCCCCTGCCACCGCCTTTTGCAGTTCCGGCGTATTGGGGCTGAGGCCGGGAGTCCGAAAGATGACATCGATCTTGTGAATCTTGGCCAGATAGTCAGGGCCCAGACGCAGTTTGGCCCCCAGGCTCTCCAGCTCATCGGCCTGCTCCTCCACCCTCTCCCGGGGGGACTTGTCACAGACGGTCACCTTCAGTTCGGCCCGCAGCAGGGTGCGGATCAGCGGGGTGTTGCTCACCCCCATTCCAATGACGGCGATGGACTTCCCCCGCAGAGACTCTAAATATTCAGACATGGTGGACATAGAACGTCCTCCTTCCACTATTTTCTTTCAGATAAATATATTACCATATTTCCATGGATAATTCAATCACAACCCCACGAAAAAGAGCCTGCACGGCAAATGCCGCGCGGGCCCGTACATTTTGATGATCCTTCAGGCAAGCTGCAGCTCCTGAATCTCCTGGCTGTGGAGCTTCACTGTCATCTCCAGAACCTTGGTTCTGTCTTCCAGAGGATCGAACTCCTCGTAGGGGACGAAGCGGTCCCACAGCGCCTGCTGGCCCTCCAGAAGCAGATTCATGGTCCGCCGCTGGTCGGTATCCATGTAGACGCGGATGCCATGCACCGCCCCCTCCAGCTTATCTGTCCTGCTCTCCAATTGCTTTATCCTGGATTCCAAGCGGTCCATATTGAATTCCAGGCGATCCATCCGGCTGTCCAGGCGCTGAACGCTGCTTCTCAATGCACGAATGTCTAACCGCATGGGCTCCAGCTTGTTTTCTACTACCTGGCCAATCGCTTGAAGCAGTTCCTGATCTGTCATGGTATTCGCTCCTTATCTGTCACGCCCGGGGATGGGCCTTTTTGTATACGTCCTTGATTTTCTGGTTGATCAACTTGGAATAGATCTGTGTGGAGGAGATATCCGCGTGGCCCAGCATCTCCTGAATCGAGCGCAAATCGGCCCCATTCTCCAGCAGGTGGGCGGCAAAGGAGTGGCGCAGGGTATGTGGGGTGATGTCCTTCTGAATGCCGGCCTTTTCCTGATAGTACTTAATCAGCTTCCAGAAGCCCTGACGGCTCATGCGCTCCCCGTTCATATTGACAAACAGCGCGGTCTCGTCCACCGAGTCCACCAGCTGGGGCCGCACGTTGTGGATGTACTCTCCCAGTGCCCGGATGGCTGTGGGATACAGGGGGATGATACGCTCCCGGCCCTTACTGAAGCATTTCAGTACGCCGCCCGGCAGATTTAAATCGTCTACATCCAGCTCGATCAGCTCGCTGACCCGGATGCCGGTGGCGTAGAGCAGCTCCAGCATAGCCCGGTCCCGGTAGCCCTTCAAGTCGGTGCACTCGGGCTGTTCTAAAAACAGCTCTACCTCTTTTCCGGTGAGCACCTGGGGCAGCTTACGCTCCACCTTGGCGGAGGACACCCCTTTGGCGGGGTTCTGGTCCACATATCCCTTGCTCATCAGACAGGTATAGAAGGATTTGATGGAGGCCACGGAACGGGTCACTGTGGCGGGGGATTTGCCCCGTTTGGTCAGGGAATTGGCGTACTCCTCCACGTCCCGGCCGGCCACCTGGGTGAGGGGCAGGTCCTTGCCGTCCATCGCCGCGGCAAACTGGTGTATGTCCCGAAGGTAGGAGCTGACCGTGTTGGACGAGGCACGTTTTTCATTTTTCAGAAAGTTCTCGTAGACGGACAGCAGTTCAGACACTTCCTCAACTCCCAGAATCCAAAGTTACAGTACAAAGCGGGCCGCCGCCCGGAGCAGAACAGGAACTACCCAGTGCTCCAGCAGTCCCGCCGTCAACCCCAGGCCGGCGCACAAGGCGGCTCGGGACCAGAAAGTGCCGCCCAAGGGAACTCCGCAGCCTCCCTCTCCCAGGGAGCGGCGCAGCAGACGGCGGGCGGAGAGCATCCCGGGCACGCCCAGCAAAAAGAGGGCGGAGGTCCACAGCAGCGCGGGCAGTCCAAACAGAACAAAGGCGGGAAACAGTCCCCTTCCACCAAAAATCCGGCAGAAGCAGCCCACCGAGAAGGCGAAGGAGAAACCCCGCGCCCCGAAGAGCAGCGGCAGACCTGCCATGCCCAGCGCCGTCAGACTCAAAGCCAGGGCGGCCAGCAGATACTTCATCTGTCCCCACAGAAGGGACCACAGGTTTCGGGGCAGCCCGCCCTCCCGGGCCAGGGTCAGGTAGCCGGTCAGATAGCCGCTCAGCTCCCTGGCGCCCTCCCCGTTGGACAGGGCGGCAAAGAGACATCCGGCCCCGCCTCCCAGGAGAAACGCGATACCCAGTACCACCAGAGCGCCGCTTTGTTCCGACGGCAAGTCCCATTTTTTGATTCTCACAGGCATCACCTCTTACTGCTAGCCTATGAGAAGGGGGGGAAAAATAGACGCGGCCCTCGGCCTGCGGCGGAAGGTAAATTAACTATAGCGCCATCTTTCATTTTTCGCAAGGGGTTTTTGGAATTTTCTCCTTTTTTGTGAATTCTTTCAATACTTTATGTCTACTGTGTTATGTAAACTACGGAACCGACAAAAAGAAGAGGGCCCACTTCAAGGCCCCCTTTTGGCTAAATATAGCGTTCAAATGGCACAAACCGCACAAAATCCAGGGAAACCGTTGGGAATTCAGGGATTGCAGAGATTACATTCTGTATTATCACATCCTGTATTCGCCCCGACGCCCGCACTGGCGGAGATAGCGTTCAAGGCAATGGCGCACTCCAGACGCTTGCGCTGCATTGCGCATGCCACCTCGTTGGACTTTGTTATGTCTCCATTGACAAGCAAATTGGAGGCGGAGCAGCCGCCGCTGCAGTAGAACCTGGCCCAGCAGTCCCGGCAGGCCGGGCGGGTGTATACGTTCTGCTGGGCAAATCGACCAGAAATCTCCATATCGAAGGAGCCGTCGTATACGTTGCCCATGCGGTACTCCTCTTTTCCCACAAACTGGTGACAGGGGTAGATATCGCCGTCGGGGGTAATGGCCACATACTCACAGCCGGCGCCGCAGCCCCGCAGCCGCTTAATCACGCAGGGGCCCTGGGACAGGTCCACATTGAAATGGAAGAAATTGATGTCCTTCCGCTCCATCAGGGCCTTGGCCAGTTTTTCATACTCCTCCTCTACCCTGCTCAGGTCCTCCTCCTGAATGGCAAAGGGGTCGCCGGTGGGGCCGCTGCAGGGCTCTACCGACACATGGCGGAAACCCAGGTCCCCCATGTGGAGGACGTCCTGCGTAAAGTCCAGATTCTGCCGGGTGAAGGTGCCCCGGGCATAGTAGTCCTTGGTCCCCCGCTGGGCCACCAGCTTCTGGAATCTGGGGACAATCACCTCGTAGCTCCCCTTCCCGTTGACGGTGGGCCGCATCTGGTCGTTTACCGCCTGCCGACCGTCCAGGGAGAGCACCACATTGGACATCTCCCGGTTTACATAGTCGATGGTCTCGTCGTCCAGCAGCACGCCGTTGGTTGTGATTGTAAAGCGGAACACCTTGTCATGTTCTTTTTCCAGTGACCGGGCGTACGCCACCGTCGCCTTCACCACGTCCATGGCCATCAGCGGCTCGCCGCCGAAGAAGTCCACTTCAATGTTCCGCCGGCTGCCCGACTTGGCCACCACCCAATCAATGGCCTTTTTGGCGGTGTCGATGTCCATGGTCATGCGGTGGCCAGTGCCAAAGTCGCCGGTGGAGGCGAAGCAGTATTTGCACCGCAGGTTGCAGTCGTGGGACACATGCAGACACAGTGCCTTCACCACCGCCGCCTTGGGCAGAGCCATGGCGGCCTCCGGGTTGATGTACTCGTCGGTGGTGAAGAGCAGACCGGCCTCCTGAAGCTGACGCAGCTCCTGCCAGCTCTCCTCCAGGTCGGCGGGGTCATACTGGGGCAGCTTGTCCGCCAGTTCCTGGGGTACCCTCCCCTCCCCTACCGGGCCCTCGCCCAAATTTTTCAGCAGGTCGTAGGTCAGCTTGTCCAATACGTGGACCGCACCGCTGTTCACATCCGCCGCCAGGTACTGGCCCAGAGCGGTAAAGGTATGTACGGTTTTCATAGTGTTTTCTCCTTTTGATTCACTGAAACAGTGTGGTTAATAGAGTTCGACATAGGATTCTTCCTTAGTCGTAGTAAGACAGCATTTTTTCGTACAGGGAACGGGTCTGTCCCTCGTCTCCCCAGGACAGCGGGTCATCAGCATAGCAGAGCAACCAAAAGGGCTCCTCCTTCTGTATATTGCCGAGAAGACCCTCTCACAGGGAGTACATTTTACTCCCAAAGCTCCGAATGTCCGGGCACTTGGCATAGTAACCCTTGAGAACCTCCGTCAAAGCCCGGCCGAAGGTCTCCGGATGCGCTAAAAACAGAGCGTCCAGGCGTACCTGATATTCGGCCTCTGTGACAATCTTCTCATAGAGCAGGATCGCGTAGGCCAGCAGCTCATCGTTGTGACATTCCTCTTCCCCGGACAGCAAAAAGGGCAGACGCCGCACAGCGCCTGCCCTTTCAGGCTGTTGGATTTACTTGTTCTCACACTTCTGGTTGGCGACCGTGCAGGAAGTCTTGCAGGCGGACTGGCAAGAGGTCTGGCACTCGCCGCAGCCGCCCTTGGCAGCGCTGGCCTTCAGGGTGGCCCCGTTCAAGGTCTGGATATGTTTCATTGGTATCTCCTCCTGTTTCGTTGCTTACAGCAGATTCTGCCATAGTGACAGCTATTATAACACAGCTCCAGAGAAATAGCAATCATCTTCTGTGTTTTTTCTTGGGTTTTCTTGCCAGCAGTCCGGGAATGGCTCCGCCGCACAGGCAGGCGCACAGGATACCCGCCCCGCCGTTGGCCACAGAGGTCCCTCGATAGACAATCAAACCGGCGGTGAGCAGCAGCAGAAACAGCACTGTCCCTACACCCAACCCCACCGGCAGCGAGTGTCCGCCCACCCGCCGGACCGCATAGATCCCGCCCACCAGAGCACCCAGGACGCAGGCGGCCAGCACTGAGCCATACATCCCACTCATGGGCAGCGCGCCTACCGACACCAGCACCGCGCATATCAGCAGGGCCAAAATGGCGGCTACTCCAGCCAGCACGCCCCCCTTGAGCACCTCACACATGGTGTTGAGCCACTGGCTCCCTGTATCCTCCGGGCGCCGCTCCTTCTTCTTCATATAAAACACCCTCCCCCACGGTTTGGTAAAACCTATGCGGGGAGGGTGAAAGACATGCCTGTTTTTAGTTGGCGGGCTGGTCGGCGGCCACATTTTTGGTGGACACGGCCCACTTGGTGAACTCGATACGCACCCGGTCGGCACCGGTCTCGATGACGATGGTGCTCTCGTCCACCTTGCAGATGGTACCCACGATGCCGCCGATGGTGGTGATGACGTCGCCCACCTTCAGGGAGTCCCGCAGGTTCTGGGCCTCCTTCTTCCGCTTGTTCTCCGGGCGGATCATGAAGAAGTAAAGCATGGCGAACATCAGGACAAGCATAATGATAAAACTAGGATCAGTCATAAAATCTTTCCTCCAAAGTTTGTAAAATCACTCAGTCAACCGAAGATCACTTGACACAGTAAAAGGTATTATAGCGTATAATTCTTCAATTGACAAGTCTTTTTGTCAAATTTCTCTAATCCTCCCGGCGCGGCCGGTCCAGCAGGCCAGAATATCGGGCCCGGAAGTCCTCAAAGGTGCCGCTGTCCAGAGCCTCCCGAATACGGGCCATCAGCTCGTTATAGAAATGCAGATTGTGGAGCACCGCCAGGCGCATAGCCAGCATCTCCTGAGCTGCCACCAGGTGGCGCAGATAGGCCCGGGAGAAGGATCTGCAGGCGGGACAGCTGCATTCCGGGTCAATGGGCCGGGGGTCCAGCTTATACTTCTCATTTTTGATGTTGATGGTGCCTTTCCAGGTGTACAGCTTACCGTGACGGGCGTTGCGGGCGGGCATGACACAGTCGAAGAAGTCAACTCCCCGGGCCACCCCTTCGATGATGTTGGAGGGGGTCCCTACTCCCATGAGGTATCTGGGTTTGTCCGTCGGCATATGGGGCTCTACCGCGTCGATGATGTCGTACATCACCTGAGTAGGTTCCCCTACCGCCAGGCCGCCGATGGCGTAGCCGTCGCAGTTCAGTTTGGCAATCTCCTTTATGTGCCAGACCCGCAGGCCGGGATCAGTCCCCCCCTGGTTGATGCCGAAAAGCTGCTGCTGGGGGTTGACTGTATCTGACAAGGAGTTCAACCTGTCATGCTCTGCGACACAGCGCTCCAGCCACCGGGCCGTCCGCTCACAGGAGGCCTTTACATACTCGTAGGGGGACGGATTCTCCACGCACTCGTCGAAAGCCATGGCGATGTCGCTGCCCAGGTTGGACTGGATGCGCATGGACTCCTCCGGGCCCATGAAGATGCGCCGGCCGTCGATGTGGGAGGCGAAGGTAACCCCCTCCTCGGTGATCTTCCGCAGGCCAGACAGGGAAAAGACCTGGAAGCCCCCGCTGTCGGTGAGCATAGGGCCGTCCCAGTCCATAAACTTGTGCAGCCCGCCCATCTGACGGACTACATCGTCTCCAGGGCGCAGGTGAAGGTGGTAGGTGTTGGACAACTCCACCTGACAGCCGATCTCCTTCAGATCGTGGGCGGAAACCGCCCCCTTGATAGCCCCCTGGGTGCCCACGTTCATGAACACCGGGGTTTGAACCACCCCGTGGGCGCAGGTGAAGGTCCCCCGACGGGCCCTCCCCTCTTGTTTCAATACCTCAAACACAAAAAAACTCCTTTGATTTATCGTTCAAATGGCCTGTTAAATGAGCCTATTTCAATTAAATTCCACTCCGGGTCAGCGATATAGCAGGTTCTCTGTCCCCAGGGCTCAGTCGTTGGTTCCAGTACCGGCGTCGCCCCTTTCGCAAGCGCGTTATGATATTCGGTATCTACTTCCTCAAAAGTATCTACATACAACGCAATTTCAAAATGGCCGTTAAGTCCCTTCAGATACTCATACTTCCGGCTGGTCATTGTTTCAAAGTCTTTCCTTCCATAGAGGAGGAATAGTGTACCATCTTTCACAAGATAAACATTTGAGGTGTCTTCCGACTCCTGAATTTCAAACCCAAGTACATCCCGGTAAAAACGAATCATTGTACCCATATCATGGACCAGCAGGCCAAAACCATCTAATCGCATTTCAGTACCTCCCTTTATCCCTTGGGCAAGCCATCGAAAAATGCCCGCAGCTCCGCTTTGCGCTCCGGGGTGAGCTGGGATTTCTTTACCCCCAGCACCGCCCCCTCCAGGGCGGTGAGCTTGTGGAAGCAGACGTCCATACCTTGGGCTTTCATGCGCAGGCAGGCCATCTCCGCCCCAATCTCCTTCAGCTCCTCCGAGTCTCGGATCTCCACCTCACTCAGCAGCCAGGCCAGCTCCGGGCCGATGTTGGGCAGCTTGGTCAGTTCCATCTGGGATTCCCTCCTTCAAAATCAGCAATCAGCATGGCGTCGCCGAAGGAAAAGAAGCGGTAGCGCTCCCGCACCGCCGTCTCATAGGCGGCCAGGATGTGCTCCCGGCCTGCTAGGGCGGACACCAGCATGATGAGGGTGGACTGGGGCAGGTGGAAATTGGTGATGAGGGCATCCAGCACCTTAAATTTGTAGCCGGGGTAGATAAAGATATTGGTCCAGCCGGAGCGCTCCGACATGGTGCCGTCCTCCGTCGCGAAGCTCTCCACCGTGCGGCAGGAGGTAGTGCCCACGCAGATGACCCGCCCCCCATTTTTCTTGGTCTCGTTGATGATATCGGCAGTTTCCCGGGAAATCATGCAGAACTCCGAGTGCATCTCGTGATCTGTGATCTCTTCCGCCTTCACAGGCCGGAAAGTTCCAAGTCCCACATGAAGTGTAATGTAGCAGACCTTTATACCTATCTCCCGGACCTGCTCCAGCAGTTCCGGGGTAAAATGGAGTCCGGCAGTGGGGGCGGCAGCGGAACCAACCACCTTGGAGTAGACGGTCTGGTACCGCTCCTGGTCCTGGAGCTCCGCCTTGATGTAAGGCGGCAGGGGCATTTTGCCCAACTGCTCCAGAATCTCCAGAAAGATGCCCTGGTAGTGGAACCGGACGGCACGCTTGCCGTCGTTCAGCTCCGCTTCAATGGTAGCGGTAAGCTGTCCGTCTCCAAAAATCACCTGGGCCCCCGGCTTCAGCTTCCGCCCGGGCCGAACCAGGCACTCCCACAGGTTGTCCACCCTGTCCACCAGGAGAAGCACCTCACAGGCCCCGCCGGTGGGGCGGCGGCCGATAAGCCGGGCGGGAAGCACCCGGGAGTCGTTGAGCACCAAGCAGTCCCCCGGGCGGAGGAATTTGGGCAGGTCGTAGAAGTGGCAGTGGCCTACCGCCCCGGAGGTTTTGTCCAGGGTGAGCAGACGGGAGGCGTCCCGCCGCTCCAGCGGCGTCTGGGCGATCAGCTCCTCCGGGAGGTAAAAGTCAAAATCAGAAGTTTTCAAAAGCGTACATCCTTTTTAATAGTGTGTAATTTGGGTGCCGGGGAAATAGAAGGTGACGATTTTGTCAAAGGTGAAGCCCCGTCGGGCCATGGCGTTGGCGCCGTACTGGCTCATGCCCACCTGGTGGCCCCAGCCGCCGCCGTTAAAGGTGTAGCTGTTTCCAGAGACGGTGACCACCCCCTGGTCCGGCTGGGCGGCGGACCCGCCGCTGTTCTGGCCGCTGCCGGAGGCCCCGATCACAGACACCGCGCCGGTGCCGGAGATGGCGTAGGATTCCTCCCCCACCTGAGACACCGCACCGGTGCCCGAGATAGTGTATTTGCCGTCCAGGCTGCCCGCCCCGCCGTTGATGTAGACGTCGGAGGAGGGCGCGGCGGGAACCGAAGTGCCGGAGGTCCCCGCGCCGTTGACCGTAAAGCGGATGGAATTCAGCCCCAGGCGGCTGCGGATATTGCTGGCGCTGATGGTGTTGGTTTGGCCGTTGGCCCACCGGACCACTACCTTAATCACGTTGCCCAGCTCAGAGTAGGTCAGTTCCAGCCGGTCGATGGCGTTGCCTGTGCCCAGGCCGTAGCTCTGAAGCCGCTGGGACAGTTGGGCGGAGGTGTAGCTCACCGTCCAGGGGGAGAAGTCGTTAAAGGCGTTCAAGTCGGCCTCGTAGGGGTCCTCCACCCCCCGGAGGTAGGGGTGCTCGCTGGCGGTGTCTGTCCCCCAGATGTTGCTGGCATTTTCGCTGGCTCCCCCGAAGCTGGAGGAGTAGAACATCTCGGCCATCCTGCCCTGGTAGGTGGCCACCAGGCCGGCAGTCTGGTCCACTGCCTGCATACTGACTTGGCTGGGGCCGTAATCGGCCCTCTGGCTCCCCATGCCGTGGTATACCTGACAGCTGGAGGTGGTGCAGATGTCAAAGCCATAACTGTTGTGTTTGTTCAGGTTCTTCAGCACATAGGTGCGGGCGCACACCGCCTGAGTTTTCAGGGCCTCCAGGGGCCACTCCCGGCCCATCTCGTAGCAGATGACGCCGTTGACGTAGTCCTCCAGCTCCACCATATTGACCACGGTGAGATTCCCCCCAGTGCGCCGGTGGTACTGGAAGCCGCCCCGGTACTTGTAGCCGGAGAACCAGGTCTGTGTCTCCCTTGCCCCGGTGACATCGGGCTGAATGGCCAGCCGGCCGCTCTCTCCCCCGTCGTACTGGAAAAGCACCCGGTTGGTGCCGGTGGCCACCACGCTCATGCCGTAGGCGCTGGTGCCCACAATGGTCCCCTGTCCCAGCTCGCGCTGCGCCGCCTCTGCGTCGGCACGGCTGCCGTAGGCCCCTGCCCGGACCTGATACGCCCCGTTGATCCAGGCCACAAAGCCGTTGTTATATTTCGCGGCCTCGGCCTTTGCCCCATCGTAAGAGCTGAAGCTGCCGGGGATCTGAACGTGGTAGCAGCCCACCAGGATATTGCTGGAAATCGAGGCGGAGTAGGTATTTTTGCCCAGAGCGGAGGAGTAACCGTAGTACAGGTTCTCCGTTTTCAGCACCGCCACCTGGGTGGAGGAGGAGTCCGTTCGGGCCAGCTCCACAAAGTTCCGGCTGTCGTCGTAATAGCCGAAGCGGTAACCTGCGCCATAGCCGTCGTTATTCTCCAGGTGGGCCGCCTCCAGCTCTCCAGTGGGGACATGGGCGTTGGAGGAGGCCAGCCCCACCCGGATCATCACCTGGCCGTTGCGGTTGGTGGTGATGGCTCCCGCGGAGGGGATCGTCAGACACACCGCGAGGACAGCGGCGGCAAGCTGCATAAATCTTTTTCTCATAATGTACTCCATTTCTCCGGTTTCAAGGGGCAGTTTTCTATTGACAACAGGGTCGCCCCCGTGGTAGGATAACTCCATTGTGGAGGGCCGCGGCTTTGCGCAAGCAAATTGCCCTCCCCGACATTATAGTACAAAATCAGCCGCTTGAAAAGCCGCTGATTTATTTTTTTCATCGGCCTGATTTTTCCCGGTTCAACTGTTGCAAACCCAGACATAAAATGTTCTGGAGGAATATGGAGGTTATAGATTATGGAAAAGTATAAGGTAGGCATCATCGGCGCCACGGGCATGGTAGGCCAGCGCTTTGTCACCCTGATGGAGAACCACCCCTGGTTCCAGCTCACCGCACTAGCGGCCAGCCCCCGCTCCGCCGGCAAGTCCTATGAGCAGGCGGTGGCCGGCCGCTGGGCTATGAAGTCCCCCATCCCAGAGGAGGCCAAAGGCCTAGTGGTGATGGACGCCCAGGCAGACGTGGACAAGATCGCCGGGGCGGTAGACTTCGTCTTCTGCGCCGTGGACATGAAGAAGGACGAGATCAAGGCCCTGGAGGAGCGGTACGCCAAGGCCGAGTGCCCGGTGGTGTCCAACAACTCCGCCAACCGCTGGACCGACGACGTGCCCATGGTGGTGCCCGAGCTGAACCCCCAGCACATTGAGGTCATCCCCGCCCAGCGCAAGCGCCTGGGCACCAAGCGTGGCTTTATCGCCGTCAAGTCCAACTGCTCCATCCAGAGCTACGCCCCCCTCCTCACCCCCCTGATGCAGGCGGGCTATGACATCGATAAGGTGCTGGTCTGCACCTACCAGGCCATCTCCGGGGCGGGCAAGACCTTCGAGCGCTGGCCTGAGATGGTCGACAACCTGATCCCCTACATCGGCGGCGAGGAGGAGAAGAGCGAACAGGAGCCGCTGAAGGTGTGGGGCCATATTGAAAACGGTAAGATCGTCAAGGCGGAAGGCCCCGCCATCACTGCCCAGTGCCTGCGGGTGCCCGTGTCCGACGGCCACACTGCCGCCGCCTTTGTCACCTTCCAGGAGGGCAAAAAGCCCACCATTGAGCAGATCAAGGAGATCTGGAAAAGCTTCAAGGGCCGGGCCCAGGAGCTGGACCTCCCCTCCGCCCCCAAGCAGTTCATCCACTACTTTGAGGAGCCCGACCGGCCCCAGGCCCACACCGAGCGGGAGCTGGAGGGCGGCATGGCCATCTCCGCCGGACGCCTCCGCCCCGACACCCAGTACGACTACAAGTTTGTGGGCCTGAGCCACAACACCCTCCGGGGCGCTGCCGGCGGCGGGGTCCTGCTGGCCGAGTTGCTGTGCGCCGAGGGGTATATAGACCACAAATAAAGGCAGGTCAGCAATGATGGAAAAGATATTTTATGTAGACGGAAATGATTTAAAGAAAGTAAATGAACTTCTATCTAAGGGTGGAACTGTTAAAATGATTTCACCGATCGGTGGTGGGTACCCCCAAGCATTCATTTTAATAGAAATGCCACAAGGGTATAATTAAGACATGAAAGGGTGCTAATTATTATGAGAACTCCAGTCTTCACCGGCTCCTGCCCCGCCCTGGTGACCCCCTTTGACCAGCAGGGCACCATCAACTACGACGCCTTCGGCAAGCTGATCGACGCCCAGATTGAGGCCGGCGTGGACGCGGTGTGCGTCTGCGGCACCACCGGCGAGTCGGCCACCATGTCCATCCGGGAGCACATCGCCGCCGTGGAGTTCTGCGTCAAGCGGG
>JAAWLY010000222.1 GCA_022798155.1 Lawsonibacter sp.
ACAAGCACAGTTCCGCATTGGCTCTTGTCCAATTTCCGGGGCCCCAAAATACCGTGTCAGCTTTTGGGTTTAGCTTGATCCAGACAAAAGCGGCGGTTTGAAGGAAAAGCCCCAGGATTCCATGACACCCCACGCTTCACAGAGCATAGGCATAGTGATCCAGAGGAACAGGGCGCAGTCGTCTGCGGCCAGCTCAGAGATCCGTGTTTTAATTGCGGAGAATGTTGGCTGCTAGGAGCTCTTGCCGCAATGCTCCTCAATTTGGTAGGCCTCGTCCATCTGCTCATAGATTAAAAACTGGGAGAGAAACAGGATATACCATACCCCGAGGACCGGCAGCAGGAGAAGCGTCCAGGGCGCGAACAACACGAACACCGCCAGATAGATCAGCTGTAAAATGCCCACACCCAGCACACGCCAGAAATATTTTGCTCCAAACAGCAGACAGTTTTGCAGGCGGATGGATGCCTTCTGCCGGAACAGCACCAGCTGGGGCCAGTAGAGGGTGTTGACGATCAGCACCGCCAGCAGGGAAAACAGATACAGCGCCACCGTCCCCAGGGAGGGGGACCGCTCCGCCCACCAGAACAGCATGGCCATAAAGGTGTACACCCCTGCGGCCAGGCCCAGCAGGGCGCCGGGGAGCAGGCTGCCCCTCCAGTTCTGCTTCCAGGACTGCCGGTAGCCGTCCCACCAGGGCCGGGGGTCGTCCCGCAGGCCCCGGAGGATGGCGTCGTACATCCCGGCCAGGAAGGGCCCGGCGATCATCCCGCCCAGAAGAGAGGCGGGCAGCAGCACCAGCACACTGGAGAAGGCCACGCTGTAAAACACCCCCGCCGCCAGGGGCGCGAGGCCCGCCAAGGTGAGCAGGTTGGTCCTCCACCACCGGCCGAACCGGGCGGACAGCAGCTGCCGGTAGCGGTAAAAGCCGGTCTGACGCTCATTCTCATTAAAGTGCGGGTCCTCAGCAAACAGCAGTCCCATGGCGGGTTTCCTCCTCATAATATTTCCTCATTTCCCTGCCCGGCGGGCGGGGAAATTTATAGTCAGGCGGCGTAGTGGCAGTGCTCCAAAAAATTCTCCAGTGTCTCCAGGGCGTCGCCGTCGAAGCCCTCCCGGCAGGACAGCTCCGCGCTGACGGCGTAGTTTCCATAGGTCCCGAAGGCGGACGCGCCCCGGCTGTAGGGGTTGCTCTCTGACGTGTAAGTATAGGTGATGACGGTCAATTCCTGGCCGTTGTACATCTCTGTCTTGGTCTCCTCCACCGCGTACTGCTCGCCGGCCATGGCCAGCCACTCCGCCGCCGTCTCCTCCGCCTTTTGGGTGGAGTCGTACCCCGCCGCCAGCAGATAGACCTGGGCGTCGTAGAGCTGGGCATCCTCCCCGTCCTCGTTGACGTAGGGGACGGCCTCGCCGGCCGACCAGGTGGCGTAGTACATTCCCTTTGTGGACAGGACGTCGCTGTTCTCCCGGGGGGTCAGCCCCTCCGGGGTATCCACACCGATCACCCTTCCCAGGGTGACCCAGTCCTCGCTCCAGGAGGCACCGTCCGCCGCCTTGGGCGGCGCGGTTCTGCCGCAGCCGGTCAGAAGCAGCGCCATGCACAGACATAGACCAAGCAGCTTTTTCATTTATTCCGCCCCCTTTAACAACAGCTCCCACAGGACGTCGCAGTCCGCCAGATTCTTCGGGGTCCGGTCCTCCCAGAAGGTCCGGCGGGCCAGATACAGCCCGTTTTCCACCGGGAACCAGTCCTCCCGGAGCACCTCATAGCGCTCCTGAAAGTCCTCCGGGTCCTCCAGCAGGAAGAAATAGCTCTCGCAGGCGTCCAGGTCGGCCATCAGTTTGACATTGCTGGCGTAGTTATACATCGCGTCCTCGCCGTCCGGCAGGATGAGGTATTGGTTCAGCTGGACCACAATTTTTCCGTCCCCGTTGCAGTCCGTCCCAAAGGCGGCCAGCTTCTCCTCCCAGGCGGCGGTTTCCTCCTCCGGGAGAGGGGCGGAAGCCACACAGGCGATCTGGTAGTCCGGGTGGACCTGGCTCACCGCCTGCCAGACCAGATTACCGACAATGCACACCGCCGCCGCCCCGAGGATCACATGCCACTTGTGGTAGTGCCACCAGGTTTGGCGGCGCTGTTTTTTTGTCCGCTCCACTGGGGCGTCCGGCTGGACGTCCCGATATTTCCACTTCAAGTATTCGCTGGCCATATCCTCACTCCTTCGTCGTCCCGCCGGGGGCGTAGCTGACGGGCAGGCAGACCAGGCTGGGCAGATTGCTCCGGTCCTCCCGGAGGAGGAGGTCCACGCTGGTCTCCGCCAGCCGGGCGACCGGCTGGACAATGGTGGAACAGTAAAAGCCGTCCTGGGCGAAGCGGCGGATGCCGTCAAAGCCGATGAGCTGCACGTCCTCCGGCACCCGCAGGCCCAACCCCAGCAGCATGGCCCGGATTTGAATCGCCAGGGCGTCGTTGACGCAGAAGATGCCGTCGAAGGCCAGCCGCCCCCCCTCCATATGGCCGGACAAAAAGTCGCGGAAGGGGGCGTAGCC
>JAAWLY010000223.1 GCA_022798155.1 Lawsonibacter sp.
TGGGCCTGGGAGATGCCGATCTCGGCGGAGACCTCCATCTGGGTCTTGCCCTGAAAGAAGCGCATAGACAGGATTTTCCGCTCCCGGTCGGTGAGGTGGCCCACCGCCTCCTTCAGGGCTATGTGCTCCACCCACATCTCGTCGTTGTTCTTGTTGTCCTTCACCTGATCCATAACGCACACGGTGTCTCCGCTGTCGGAGTACACCGGCTCATAGAGAGACACCGGTTCCAGAATGGCATCCAGTGCAAAGACCACGTCCTCGCGTTTCAGCTCCAGAATTTTGGCGATTTCCTCTACTGTGGGCTCCTTCTGGTGCTGGGCCATATAGGCCTCCTTGGCCTGGAGGACCTTGTATGCGGTGTCCCGCATGGAGCGGGATACCCGCATGGTACTGTTGTCCCGAAGATATCGCCTGATTTCTCCCACAATCATGGGCACACCGTAGGTGGAAAACTTCACATCCAGGTCGGTGTTAAAGTTGTCAATGGCTTTGATAAGGCCGATGCAGCCCACTTGAAACAGGTCGTCGGCATTCTCTCCCCGGTTGGCAAACCGCTGGATTACCGACAGCACCAGCCGCAGATTGCCGGCGATGAGCTCCTCCCGGGCTCCCATATCCCCCGCTTTGGCCTTGAGGAGCAGCTCCTGTGTCTCGCTGCTCTTCAGTACCTTCAGTTTGGCGGTATTCACCCCGCAGATTTCTACTTTATGCTGCACGTAAAAGACCTCCCGCCCGGTATACTGTTTCCAGTATTTCCGGGGGAAGGTCTTTCATACGGGATTGCCCGGTCCTAAATTTTTTATCGTCAGACCGTTTTCGATGGATTTTTACCGATCAATCATACAGCCATGCCTGGAGGTGTTCCTCGTCCATAACTTCCAGCCCTGCCTCCTCCAGCATGCGGGCGGCCAGCCCCCAGCCGGAGGTGGGCGTGTGGGTAAAGGTGCCGTCATAGATTTCCCCGCAGCCGCAGGAGGGGGACCGGGCCTTCAGGATGGCCACAGTGCAGTTGTTTTCTTTGGCAATCTCCAGGGCACGTTTTGCGCCCGCCTGGTAGGCGGCAGTGACATCCTGGCCATCTTGGGTGACCACCCGGCCGTCGGGCTGGATTTCCGCCGGGGATCGGGGGACGTCCAGCCCGCCCAGCACCTCGGGACAGACGGGGACCAGATTGTGCCCAGCCCGGTGGAGCTCGATGACCTGCCGGTCCAGGCGGCTGGCCCCGTCGTAGCGGCAGGGCTCCCCCAGAAAACAGTGGCTGACTAAGATGTTCATATCAGTTCTCCTTCGGTTTTTTGTTCAGGTTCAGCGTCACCCCGTCGGCCTCCGCCGCTTTCTTCAGTATTCCAACGGCTGTAATGGCTTTTTCCTTCACAGAGCTGTCCGCCGGGACGGCTCCGCAGATTTCCGCAAAGGCCCGACGCAGGCTGTCCGGTTCCAGCAGGTAGACGGCCAGGCAGTAGAAGCTTTTCCGCCGGCCGTCGTTGTAACCGGCCAGCAGCTGGTCCAGGATGGCCCGGCGCTCCTTGAGTTGGGTTATGTAAACCTCTGTCCCCAGCTCCCCCGCCCGCTCCAGGTCCCGGACCATCCGGCTGTGGGGGATAAAGGAGTCGTACTCCAGCAGCTTTCTGTACCGCGCGCAGGGGAACTGGCCGCACTGGGTACAAAATTCCACACCTCCCTGCTCCAGGGCGCACCGGGCGACGGCGCAGTACTGATTGCCCGCTCCCCCGCCGCAGCCGGGGCAGTAGCCGCCGAGGTTCATGGGGCACAGCAGGCAGTTCAGGCCGCACAGGGAAAACTGCGGGTGGTCTCTGTGAAAATCCTTCATGGCTCCTCCTACGAAAAACGGCCCGCCGGTGGGCGGGCCGCATTGGGTGCAACTCAGTGGGTCAGGTAGTACCTGACCAGGGTCTGGAGCAGCTCGTCCCGGTCCGCCTTGCGGATAAGAGCCCGGGCATTGTTATGGTTGGTGATATAAGTGGGGTCCTCAGACAGAATATAGCCCACAATTTGATTGATGGGGTTATAGCCCTTCTCCTGCAAGGCCTGATATACCGTGGTCAAAATAGCCTTGATCTCCATATCCCGCTGATCGCCCAAGCTGAATTTGCGGGTAAAGTCCATATCGCCCATACTCGCACCTCCCATTCTTTTTCTTTCCTGCGGGCACCGTGCCGCTTACCGCTTTAGTCTACTCCAAAACTTTGCCAATGTAAAGGGGCTTTGATAAAATTTAATACAAATGAAATATTTCGAAAAGAGTTTCTTACACTAAGCGTTCTTACGCTCCGTCATAGCCGCGGCGGCTACCTGGAACAGAGCGGACAGGGCCGCCAGATAGAATACGTACTGCACCCCCCAGACCTTCCAGATGAGCCCCATGACGGGTGAGGCGATAATGGCCATTATATGGTCCACGCTCAGGCCCACGGACAGGGTGCGGGTGACCTCACCGGGGTCCAAGGCGATGGAGCGCATCATATAGGCGTGGACCATATTGAACTGCTCAAAGAGAACGCACAGCACATAGGCCCC
>JAAWLY010000224.1 GCA_022798155.1 Lawsonibacter sp.
GTTTGTGTTGCCTTTTTATGCCCCAATGTGCTGTTTCCTGGCTGATTTCCCCGAAATTTCCTCTTATTTTCCTCTTGACTTCATACCATTAGACTCTGCCAGTCTGCCTTATGGTCCGATTTTCGTGTTCAGAGCAGCTCCAGCTCCTTGGCCTGCCGGGTAAGCTCCTCGCGGAACTTCGGGTGGGCAATGCTGATGAGGGCTCGGGTCCGCTCCCGCACGGTGCGGTATTTCAGATTCACCGCTCCGTACTCTGTGACCACATAGTTCACGTCGTACCGGGACACCGTCACGGCCGTGCCGGCGGGGAAAGCCGGTACGATGGTGGAGATCGTCCCGTTCTTCGCCGTGGAGGCCAGGGTGATGATGGACTTCCCTCCCTCGGAGAGCTGGGAGCCCCTGACGTGGTCCAGCTGCCCGCCGATGCCGGAATACTGGCGGCCGTTGAGGCACTCCGCGGTCACCTGGCCCAGCAGATCCACCGACAGGCAGGCGTTGATGGAGGTCATCTTGTAGTTCTTCCCCACCACATAGGGGTCGTTGACGTAGTCCACGGGATAGACGGCAAACATGGGGTTGTGGTCGATGAATTGATAGAACTCGGTGGAGCCTGCGGCCTGGGCGCCCACGCAGACGCCGGGGTGCAGGGTCTTGCACTTGTTGGTGATCACGCCGGCCTGCACCAGCTCCATAATGCTCTCGGTCAGGGTCTCGGAGTGGATGCCCAGGTCCTTCTTGTCCCGGAGGTTGGCCAGAATGGCGTCAGGGAGGGCGCCGATGCCCAGCTGCAGGGTAGCGCCGTCCTCCACCAGGGCGGCCACGTTGCGGGCGATCTCCTCAATGACGGGGGTGGAGGTGGTGCGGCCGATGGTGTAGATGGGGGTGTTCTCCGCCACGATGTAGTCCGCGTCGTCCAGCCGGAATTTCTGCCCGCCCACATAGGGCATGTTCTCATTGACCTGGACGATCACGCCGCTGGTGGCGGTGCGGGCCGCGGGCTCGGTGTAGCAGCAGGAGACGCCGAAGCTGCACATGCCCTCCTCATCGGGGGGCGACACCTCGATAAAGGCCCAGTGGGGGTTGAGCTCCGGGCTCTTGGCAAACATATCGGGCCACTTGTGGAACGTGGTTCCGCCGATAAAGTCCATCCGCCCCTCGGCATAGGGCTTTCTGGTCAGCGCGCCCAGGAAGAGCGCGGTGTGGTGAAAGCTCTCGGACAGCTCCGGCTTCAGGTGGTCGTTGGGGCCCGGGCTCATGCCGTGGATGATCTCCACCTCCCGCAGCTCCGGGGCCCTGCGCACCAGGGCAGCCACCAGGGCGGCCGGCTCCCCCACCCAGTCCCCGAAGATGATCTTATCGCCGGAGCGGATGTGGGAGACCGCCTCATCCGCCGAGACCAGCTTGTCTTGATATCGTTCCTTCCAGTTCATTGTTGCGTCCTCCTCTCAGCATGGCAATGAGGCGGCGCTGGGAGCCCCGGCGCCGCCTCTGGATGTGTGAGACTTACGTTACGGCAGCTTTGCGGGCCAATGGCAGCGCACCCTAAAACAGACAGTTTCCCCCGTCTTCAATCCAGGTCTGCCCCGTGCAGTAGGATGCCTCGTCAGAACCCAGGAAAAGCGCCACGGAGGTGGCTTCATCCGGCTCGCCGAAACGGCCCGCAGGGATGTTCCGCAGAAACATGGCGCGGCGCTCGGGGTCGTTGCGCGTCCCCTCCGTGATCCGGGTGACGTGGGTGCCGGGGCCGTATGCGCATACCCGGATCCCGTACTGCGCCATTTCCAGGGCCGCAAATTTGGTGAACATGGACACCCCGCCCTTGCTGGCGCTGTACGCCCCGGTATTGGGGGAGACAATCGCGGACGCGACGGAGCTGGTATTGACCACCACGCCGCGGATGTTGCGCTCCACCATGTGCCTCAGTACGGCCTGGGCCACAAAAAACACACCATTCAAATTCACATCGATGACCCGGCGCCACTGGGCTTCTGTGGTGTCCAAAAGGGACTGGCGGCCAATGATGCCGGCGTTGTTGAACAGCACATCAATCCGCCCAAACCGCTGGATCACCTTGGAGACGGCCTCGTCCACCTGCCGCTTGTCGGCCACGTCACAGGGCACACAGAGCACCTTGTCCCGGCGTCCGCCAAACTCTCTCTCCAGGGTATCCGCCTCAATATCGACCGCGCCGACAACGGCCCCCTCTTCCAGGAGACGGTTGGTCAGGTTCAGCCCCAGGCCGTTTGCCGCCCCTGTGACAAGGCAGACCTTTTCCTGGTAACGGTGGTGCTCATAGCGCATGGCACTATCCCTCCCACTTCAGCATGGTCGCCATGCTCCCGGTCTGGCAGACCTGGCCGTTCTGGTTCAGAATGGTGTATCCGATGTTGAGAATGCCCCGGTCCGGCTTGCTCTTGGACCGTTTGGCCTCCAGCACCTCGATCTCACAGTGGATGGTGTCGCCCAGCTTGATGGCGCCCACAAATTTCCACTCCGTGGACAGGGCGGCGATGGCCGAGCCGTCCACCAGCCCCATCCGG
>JAAWLY010000225.1 GCA_022798155.1 Lawsonibacter sp.
ACTGCCGGAGGGCGTCAACGTGGCCTATCACCCGCAGAACAGCGTGATCTATGTGCGGCAAGGGCTGGACGCCCCCACCATCTTCCGGGGAGTGGCCCAAGAGCTGGCCCGCGCCCACATGGACAAGGGCGGGATCGCCTGTGAAAGCCCCGACTTCACGGCGTACAGCGTGTCCTATATGCTGTGCAAGCGCAGCGGCGTATCGGTGGAGGGCTTCTCCTTTGACCGCCTGCCGGAGAGCTATGCCATGATGGACGCCAAGGCGCTCCGGGCCGAGGCGGGCATCATGCGGGACGTGGCTGGCACCATCACCGCCGATATGAACCGGCTGTTCCAGGCCCAGGAAAAAGCGCAGAAAAACCGGGACGGCGGCGCGAGATAAGGAGGGCACTCTATGCGTGATGAAAAACGTGTGGTCACGCTGAATGGCTTCGAGCAGCGGCTTATGGTGGCGGGCCTGACCGACTTCCGCAACGACGCTCTCCGGGACGGCAAGCCCACCGAGGATGTGGATGACCTCATTCTCAAAGTCATTGACGCCCCCACCAAGCGCCAGAAACGGAGGGCTGACCGTGAGGCAAGATAAGTTTTCCAAGGCCCACCTGACCCTTTACGCCTGCGGCGTTATCCCCGTGGTCTGGCTGGCCCTGCTGCTGGCCCCCTATGTGGGCGGCGGTCTGCTGGGGCTGGTGCGTTACGGCGGGGCGGCGCTGAATGACCCGTTCCACATTGTATGGTGCGAGGACAGCCTGAAAACTGTCCTTATTTTTGTGCTGTGCTACGGGCTGGGCATCGGCGTGTATCTCTCCACCGACCGCAACTACCGTCGGCGGGAGGAACACGGCTCCGCCAAGTGGGGCACCGCCCAGGCCGTCCGAAAGAAGTACGCCGACAAGAGGGCCGCCGAGAACAAGATACTGACGCAGAACGTGGCTATCGGCCTGGACGGACGCAAACACCGCCGCAATCTCAATATCCTGGTCTGCGGCGGCTCTGGCGCGGGCAAGACAAGGTTTTTTGCAAAGCCCAACATCATGAACGCCAACACCAGCTTTGTGTGCCTTGACCCCAAGGGGGAACTTCTGCGGGACACCGGCAATCTGTTGAAAGCCAAGGGGTATGACATTAAGGTGATCGACCTTATCAACATGGAAAAAAGCTACTGTTACAACCCCTTTGTCTACCTCCGCAGCGACAACGACATCCAGCGGTTAGTGACGAACCTGTTCAAGAATACCACGCCCAAAGGCTCACAGTCGCAAGACCCGTTTTGGGATCAGGCGGCGCAAATGCTCCTGCTGGCGCTGGTGTTCTATCTCCACTATGAGGCCCCGCCCGATGAGCAGAACTTCCCCATGGTCATGGAAATGATACGGGCCGGAGAAGTCCGGGAGGACAACGACGAATTTCAATCGCCGCTGGACGAACTCTTTGACCGCCTGGAAATGCGGAACCCGGAGCATATCGCCCTGAAATACTACCGCAATTACCGCTCCGGCAGCGGCAAGACCCTGAAATCCATTCAAATTACGCTGGTGTCCCGTCTGGAAAAGTTCAACCTGGAATCTCTGGCCGGTATGACGCAGACGGACGAGATGGAGCTATGGAGCCTGGGCGAGAGAAAGACGGCCATCTTTGCCGTTATTCCCGACAATGACAGTAGTTTTAACTTCATTGTAGGTATGCTCTACACCCAGCTATTTCAGCAACTTTACTATCAGGCCGATGTGGTACACGGCGGCAGATTGCCCGTCCACGTCCATTTTGTCATGGACGAATTTGCGAATGTCGCCCTGCCAGACGAGTTTGACAAGCTGCTGGCAACCATGCGGAGCCGGGAGATCTCCGTGAGCATCATCATCCAGAACCTCGCCCAGCTCAAAGCCCTCTTTGAGAAACAGTGGGAGAGCATCGTGGGTAACTGCGATGAGTTTATCTATTTGGGTGGGAATGAGCAGGCGACCCATGAGTACGTTTCCAAGCTGCTGGGCAAGGAAACCATCGACACGAACACCTACGGACAGTCCAGGGGACGGAACGGAAGCTACTCCACCAACTGGCAATTAGCGGGCCGTGAACTTTTGACCCCCGATGAAGTGCGTATGCTGGACAACCAGTACGCGCTTCTTTTTATTCGTGGGGAGCGGCCCATCCAGGACTTCAAGTACGACATCCTGAAACACCCCAATGTGAAACTGACCACAGACGGCGGGGCCGAACCGTACCGGCACGGGGAGGACACCCACAGCATCGCATCCATCCAGATCGACCCGGAGCTGCTGAAGCAGGCGGCGGAACTGGATGTTGCCGGAGAACGCCACTTCATTCTTCTCACCGAGGAAGAATTGGAGGAATATATCATCAATCATGGAGGTACAACAACATGAACATTTTCAAGAAGAACGAGAAAAACACCGGGAACAGACTGCCCACGCCCGACAAGGTGAAGCGGGGCTACCGCTGGTACTGCTCCCTGGTGGCGACCGTGGCCCTGATGGGCTGCTGCACCATGACGGCCTTTGCCGCCCCCGCCGCTG
>JAAWLY010000226.1 GCA_022798155.1 Lawsonibacter sp.
ACTGTGCAGGGCGGCGAGTCTTGCCGAGATTGCGGAAAAGGGCTGGTCATTGACTCCCGGCGCCTATGTTGGCGTGGCCCCGGCGGAGGACGACGGGGTAGATTTTGCCCAGCGGATGGAAAATATTCACCGGGAATTGCTGGAGTTGCAAAGGGAGTCCAATGAACTGATGGAGACCATCTCCAGGAATTGGGAGGAGATGGGGCTGTGAGTTGGGAAAAAGTTAAGCTGGGAGATATAACTGATTCCTGTTTAGGGAAAATGCTGGATCAGCAAAAAAACCGTGGCGAATTTCAGCCGTACCTTGCAAATGTAAATGTTCGATGGGGAGCCTTTGATTTAGATGATTTGCCCCAAATGCGATTTGAAGAAAATGAGCAGGAACGGTATGGTTTACGATATGGCGACTTAGTCGTTTGTGAAGGTGGTGAGCCGGGCAGGTGCGCTATCTGGAAAGGGCAAGTCCCCAATATGAAAATACAAAAGGCACTGCACAGGGTTCGGGTACATGATGGTCTGGATTATCGATATCTTTACTACTGGTTTTTGTTGGCCGGAAGAAGAGGCGCATTAGATCAGTATTTTACAGGTGCAACAATTAAACATATGCCAGGCCAGAAACTCAAAGGAGTTGTGATTGACAAACCTTCGATTGAAATTCAACGCCGAATTGCCGATATTCTCTCCGCCTACGACAACCTCATCGAAAACAACCAGAAGCAAATCAAGCTGCTGGAAGAAGCGGCCCAGCGGCTGTATAAGGAGTGGTTTGTCAGGGACAACGTCCCCGATGGGTGGGAACAGCGAAGCCTCGGAGATGTTGCATCCATTCTAAGAAGAGGAATTTCCCCTAAATACGATGATAACGGAAAGTATCTTGTTATCAGTCAAAAGTGTATCCGTCAATCTATCATGGATATCCGTGAAGCGCGAAGGGAATCAAAAGAATATACGCCAGAGTTAAACTTGCAGGACAAGGATACCGTTATTTGCTCTACGGGGACCGGTACGCTGGGACGGGTGGGCCAGGTATTTGGAGCATATCCGGATACAACATAACAGGGCGGAAAATATGCTTTCTGCAATACACGATAAAATAACTACATTGAACTCCCAGATAGGTCTGCTTGTTGAGGCTCGTGACCGCCTGTTGCCCAAACTCATGAGCGGAGAATTTGGAGGTGTGAAAAATGTCTCACTTTTCTGAAAGAAACCAACTGGCACCAACAAAACCTATACAAGTGGCTGATATCGATGTTCCCTTGTTCAATCGCATTTGGAATATCTTCTATAACCGTGAACACGCAACAAGTAGATCCTCTCTTTCCTTTAAGTCACAACCCGGAAAAACTGAACAGATATTAGATGCTCTCGGATATGGTTATACATATCCAGATAATTATTTTGACCGTAATAAGAATATTGAAAAACTCAAAAATCGCCTCATTGATTCAGACTGGTATGTGACATATGATTTTGTGGAAATTTATGTATCCTTATTTCCCACTAAGTCAGAACGCCAACTTATTGAAGAAGAGTTAAATGTGGTTTTGACAGCGGAAAAGGCTGGTTATCGAATAGTTAATGGGTTAATCGTGCCTATAACAAACAAGCATGAGTTGGGCGCGTTGAAAAGAGCAACGAAAACAAAGTATGAGTCAGTTAATCAACACATTGCAAAGGCTGTATCTCTATACTCCAAACGGAAGAATCCAGACTATGAGAACTCAATTAAAGAGTCTATAAGTGCAGTTGAGGCTATGTGCTGCATTATCACGGGTATGACGGGAGCACAGGCAACCCTTGGCGCAGCGATAAAAAAACTTAAGGACAACGGTGTACATATTCATGGTGCAATGGAAAGGGCATTTTTGGCATTGTATGGATACGCTTCCGATGAAAATGGTATTCGTCACGGGGGTATTGATTTCAAAAATGCTCCAGCAGAAGATGCAAAGTATATGCTGATATCTTGCTCTGCATTTGTGAATTATTTAATGGAGAAGTGGAGCAAAATCCAAAATTAATAAACGAGGTAAATGCAATGGAAGCCTGTTCTGTTCATGAATATTTATGCTTGATAGAGCAATTAAAAAAGAACTATACTTACGCTGAGGGAATTGCTATATTTGGAACACAGACGTACACGCCTCATTTTATATATCGTGGACATAGTAATCATAAAAAATATAAATTGTTACCCGGCGTCTTTCGTGAGAGAGTAGTTTCCCCAGGTCACACAACTACTGAATATTCACAATTAGAGTTCAACATTTTGAATGACTTTATTTCTGAAGCGTGTCGGTTCGTGAAAGACATTCCAGTTGAGGATATTCCTGCGTGGCTAGAAATTGCACAACATTTCGGTGTTCCAACCAGATTGCTGGATTTTACAGAAAATCCATTGGTTGCACTATATTTTTCATGTATTGGCGCTCCAAAGGAAGACGCTGCAGTTTGGATTCTTAATGAGCCTGCGTATAACAAAAAATTCTTTTTTGAGGGACCACTTGTATTGACAATAAAGTCAAAGCAGATGGTGTCCAAAATTGTTTCAGATGAAATCGTATATCAGGACTATCAAGTCCAGCATTATAGCAATCCCGACTATATCCAATGGCCATGGATCTATAAACCCCATTATCATGAAGAACGAATGAATCTGCAATCAAGCATCTTTATGATATGGGGAGCGGATCGACGTCCCTTAACAGAATTTGTCAGCACAAATGAATTTATGACGGATGAAACGGTAACTAATCAAACAAATGGACTGATATGTAACATTATCATCCCTGCAAACAGGAAACATGAATTGCTCAATCAGTTGAATTTATGTGGAATAAACGAAAAATTTATTTACCCGGGAATGGATGGCATTGGACGATACATTAACCAAAAATACTCCAGCCGGAATTAATTTGAGGTAAACTGCCATGAGCCACGACTACTCCGAAAACATCTTAATCCAAAAGAGTGCTGCCGCCCTGCTCCATGATGAGCTGGGCTGGGAGAAAGTCTACGCCTACAACACCGAGCAGTTAGGCGAAGCCGGCACTCTGGGCCGCAAGAGCTACAAGGAAATCCTGCTGACCCGGTATTTTCGGGAGGCTCTTCTGCGCCTGAATCCGTGGCTCACCCCTGCCCAGCTGGACGAGGCCCAGCGGCTCATGGAGCACCGCCTGTCCACCGCATCCCTGCTGCAAATCAACGAGGAAAAGTATTTCTTGATTCGGGACGGC
>JAAWLY010000010.1 GCA_022798155.1 Lawsonibacter sp.
GCTGTTTACTGTGGTGATGCTCACCCTGGTCCAGGCCCAGGTGCCCGGCCAGCTGCTGGGCAAGGTGATTGCCTGCATCCAGGCGGTGGCCAACTGCGCCTCCCCCCTGGGACAGCTGGCCTACGGCCTGCTCTTCGACGCCCTGCCCCCCTGGGCCGTCCTGCTGGGGGCGGCGGCCCTGTCCGCCCTGGTGGCCCTCCGGTCCGGGAGGGTGTTCCGGCGGCTGGAGCAGATGTAAATTTCTCCTTGATTTTTTATCAAAATAGGTGTAATATAAGTTTGTAGTTTTATTGCATTGCCGTGTTAAATTAATAAAGGAGATGGACAAATTGAAAAAAATATTAAAACAGACTCTGTTTCTATTACCCATAATATGCTTGTTTATACTAGTAATGGGTGCAACTGATAATCCTGAGCCACAGTATACCATTGACACACCTTATGAATATCCTGTTCTTCCAGGCACACAGGAATGGATTGACCTTGGCGATACCTTGACCAGAAGAAAAGCGTGCCAAATTCCTGAGGATATCCTGCATAATATGACCACAGATGCACTTTTTCAAACCGTTCTTGATTATCCATTCTTAACTGACATATACGCTTTCAATACTATTCAAGAGGGGTATGAGACTGTTGAACGGCGGTTTAATGGATTACAAGAACTTGAATCTCGTTCAGACTATTTAGATGTATTAACGAATTATTGTTTAAAAAGTTACTCGCTTGAAGACGATGAAAAATCACTGAAAGACTATCTTGCGGAAAAAATGTATTTAGTTGTTTCTTCTGAACTAGATGAAACGAATCTTCTCTCTGATCCATGCCAAATTAAGACTGTGTACTAACCCCAAAACAAAACTCTGTTCCAGTTATAGCAGGGCGAACATACGGAGTTAAATCCGGATTGTTAGGGTGGGATGTTTTTACTGAAAAAGAAATGCAAAAATCATTAGAGGAAGATAAACTGAAATATCCGAATGCCACTTTATTAAGAGGTGCATCTTATCAAAACTTACCTGCATATAATTGTCTTTCTTATGCTTTATACAGTCAGTCTTATGATAATGATTATTGGATGCAGATTGTCCAAGGATATGAAAATAGCCCATGGACATATTTTTCTGATGGGTCATATAGGTTGATTGCCTATTATTATCCTAATACTTATAGTTCTGACAATTATTCTAAATCTATAAGCGAAATTCAAAAAGGAGATATATTTGTTTATGGTTTTAATGAGTCCATATGGGGATTAGGGCCAAGCCATATTGGAATAGTCAATTCATTATCGTCTCCAATTGGAGTAAATAAAGTAGTTTCAAAGTGGGGGGCTGGTGGTCTTTGGCTTCACCCTTGGGCCGACTGTCCATATATCGAAGAAACTGGAAAAAATTATTCTGTATGGAAATTAGCATAATAGTAAAGTGCAAATCCCCCGACTGTCAAAGTCGGGGGATTTCCTGTCATGATTGCGCTGGATAAATCACATGGCCCACAGCATCATTAATAAACGAGTTCTCCAAATCACAGGAATCCAGCTTACCCACAATCAGAGCGGATATTTCATCTACGTGCTCCTCCAGCCCGTCGCCTATTAAGGTAACCTGAAAACACACCTTTTCCGGTTCCCCCTCCTGATAGAAGAGTGTGGCGGAGGCCCCCTCGATATAGCTCTGACCCTCCAGCAACTCCTCAATTTCCCCTTCTATGGAAATCAGCTCTTCCGTGGTCAACTGACCCTCTACTGGTTCAAGTTTCTCTACTTCTGTCATTGTCCCATCTTCGTTGAACTGCATCATTGATGTATTTACTTGGGGCTCAGATGCATTTGCCTGCGATTGATTCGAACAACTGCAAAAACACACGAAAAGCAAAGAAAAGATTACAGAGATCGTAACATTTTTAATCATTAAATGGCCCATAACACAATTATAGTACAAAGAGCGTTCCTAACATTATTAACGCACTTTGACATTACTAACACACTCCTTAATTTTTATTTTGTAGTTTCATACGACTACTTCTGACATTGTACCAAAAAAATATAATTTTGTCAATAATTTCTTAATCATCTATGCGTACCCCTATTTTGTTATATAATAAAATCCCCCGACTGTCAAAGTCGGGGGATTTCCATGTCAATCAATCAAATTACACCAGTTTGGCGCCGTTGACCTTGACGCCGGGGCCCATGGTGGAGGCCACGGTGCAGCTCTTGATATACTGGCCCTTGGCGGCGGCGGGCTTCGCCTTGATGATGGCGCCCATGAGGGCGGAGAAGTTCTCGGTGAGCTTCTCGGGGCCGAAGGAGACCTTGCCGATGGGGCAGTGGATGATGTTGGTCTTGTCCAGGCGGTACTCCACCTTACCGGCCTTGATTTCGTTGACGGCCTTGGTCACGTCCATGGTGACGGTGCCGGCCTTGGGGGAGGGCATCAGGCCCTTGGGACCCAGGACCTTACCCAAACGGCCCACCACTCCCATCATGTCGGGAGTAGCGACCACTACATCGAAGTCAAACCAGTTTTCCTTCTGAATCTTCTCCACCAGGTCCATCTCGCCTACAAAGTCGGCGCCGGCGGCCTTGGCCTCGTCCGCCTTGGCGGCCTTGGCGAAGACCAGCACACGCTGGGTCTTGCCGGTTCCGTGGGGCAGAACGATGGCGCCGCGGACCTGCTGGTCGGCGTGACGGGAGTCAACGCCCAGTTTCACGTGGAGCTCGACGGTCTCGTCAAACTTGGCGGTGGCGGTGTCCACCACCAGCTTCATGGCGTCGGTGGTATCGTACAGCGCGTTGCGGTCAATCTTCTTGGCGCTCTCCTGATATTTCTTTCCTCTAAACATTCTTGTCCCCTCCTTAGTCGCCCACCAGGATACCCATGGAGCGGGCAGTACCGGCGATCATGCTCATAGCGGCCTCAATGGAGGCGGCGTTGAGGTCGGGCATCTTGGTCTCGGCGATTTTACGCACGTCCTCCTTGCTGATGGTGGCCACCTTGTTCTTGTTGGGCACGCCGGAGGCCTTGTCAATGCCGCAGGCCTTCTTAATCAGCACGGGGGCGGGGGGCGTCTTGGTGATAAAGGTGAAGGAGCGGTCAGCGTAGACGGTGATGATCACGGGGATGATCAGGCCCACGTCGTTCTTGGTCCGCTCGTTGAACTCCTTGGTAAAGGCGGCGATGTTCACGCCGTGCTGGCCCAGGGCGGGGCCGACCGGGGGGGCGGGAGTCGCCTTGCCGGCGGGAATCTGCAATTTTACGTATCCAGTTACTTTCTGTGCCACGAAAGAGCACCTCCTACTAAAAATGTGGTAAATTGGCGGAATGCAGTGCATTCCTCCCACTTAACGTTGGTTCGTCTGTAGGGGCGGATAATATCCACCCCCTACATTAGGGCAATCAGGAATTGGCCGGCTCGACCTGGTCCAGCTCCAGCTCCACGGGGGTTTCGCGTCCAAACATGGACACCACCACCCGGACTTTGCTGTTGTCCAGGTCGATTTCATCCACGGTGCCCAGGAAGGACTCCAGGGCGCCGTCGGTGATGCGCACGGTGTCGCCCAGCTCGTAGCTGACCACGACCTCCCGCTTTTCCACACCCAGCTTGGCGACGTCCTCCTCGCTCAGGGGGATGGCCTTGTTGCCCTCGCCCAAAAAGCCGGTGACGCCCCGGATGTTGCGCACCACGTGCCAGGTCTCGTCGTTCATCACCATCTTCACCAGCACGTAGCCGGGGAACACTTTCCGCTCCACTTCCTTGGGCCCGTTGTCCGTGATCTCGGTGACCGTCTCCAGGGGAATGCTGATCTCGTGGATCAGCTCGTGCATATTGCGGTTTTCAACATACTTTTCAATGGTGGCCTTCACCGTGTTCTCATAGCCGGAGTAGGTGTGAACCACATACCAGTTCGCATTATCCGCCATTGATGTCACCCTTTGAAGGCATCAATCAGCAAGCTGATCAGCTGATTGGCCACAAAGTCGAACAGGGCGATACAGATACCGACCACGATCACGCAGGCGATGACGATCAGGGTGTTGTTGATGGTCTGCTTGCGGGTGGGCCACTGGACCTTCTTCAGCTCGCTCTTCATGTCCCGGAACCATTTGCCCATGCGGGCAAAGATGCCGGGCTTTTTCTCGGACTTCTTGTCCTTCTTGGCCTGGACGGCCTTTTCGTTTTCAGCCATTACTTACCCTTCTTTCATTTCGGCCTTTACGCCAATCACTTCGTCTCATTGTGAACGGTGTGCTTCCTGCAGAAGGGGCAGTATTTGTTCAACTCCAGACGGTCAGGGGTGTTCTTCTTGTTTTTAAAGGTATTGTAGTTTCTCTGCTTGCACTCAGAGCACCGCAGGGTGATCTTGATGCGAGCGCCGGCCTTTGCTGCCATTTGTTCGGCACCTCCTTTTTTATTTGACGGACCCTTAGGCATAAAAAATGCCGGATACGGCCCGCCTTTGCCGAATCCAGCCCCAACGAGCGCAAAAGAGCGCTCAAAGGATACGGTGGAAATTCGGCTACTGCCTCCCTGTGTCCCATCGCAGACCGGGTGGAGGGGTCTGACCGCCGGACACCGCATCCGGGCAGCAGAAAAAAGCCCCTTTTCACAGGTATTGTTTACTATATCACGCCTGTCTCCCGCCGTCAAGACCTTTTCCCTCTTTTTTGTTAAAATTTTGTAAAGGTTTTCCCCGGCGTATAAAATAGATTTGCAATCCAAAAACAGGTGTGGTATACTCCTGACTTAAATATACCCGTTTCACGGGGTGGCAAACCAAAAATACATCATAAAACAGTAAACGGAGTTGATTGTTCCTCTATGGAAATAGACAGTACCAGCATCACCATGCTGATTGTCCTTCTCATCCTGGTGGTCCTGTCGGCATATTTTTCCGCCACTGAAACCGCCTTTACCTCCCTTAACCGCATCCGCCTGAAAACCCGCGCCGACAACGGCAGCCGCCGGGCAGAGAAAACCTTGGCCCTGGCCGAGGAATACGACAAACTGCTGTCCACCATCCTCATCGGCAACAATATTGTCAACATCACCGCCACCACCGTGTCCACCGTGCTGTGCACCAGGTGGTTCCTTCAATACGGCCCCACCGTGTCCACCGTGGCCCTGACGGTGATTATCCTGATCTTCGGCGAGGTTACCCCCAAGAGCCTGGCCAAGGAGCGGCCGGAGGACTTCGCCATGTTCGCCCAGCCCCTGCTCAAGGCGTTTATGGTGGTGTTTACCCCTTTAAATTTTCTGTTCGGCCAGTGGAAGAAACTGATGCGCAAGGTCTTCCGGGCCGGAGGGGGCGACGGCATCACCGAGGAGGAGCTGGTGGGCATGGTAGACCAGGCGGAAACCGAGGGCGGGCTGGACGAGCACGAGAGCGACCTGATCCGCAACGCCATCGAGTTTAACGACCTGGAGGTCTCTGAGATCCTCACCCCCCGGGTGGACCTGACCGCCGCCGACGAGGAGAGCTCCATGGAGGAGGTAGCCGCCCTCTTTGCCGAAACCGGCTACTCCCGCATCCCCATCTACCACGAAACGGTGGACAACATTGTTGGGGTCGTCCACGAGAAGGACTTTTACGCCGCCCGCTACCGGGGAGAAACGGCGCTGTCCGCCCTGAAGGCCCCTGTGTTTTACACCACGGGCAATACCAAAGTCTCTGAACTGCTGCGCATTTTGCAGCGGAACAAGGTACACATGGCCGTGGTGGTGGACGAGTACGGCGGTACCCAAGGCATCGCCACTCTGGAGGATATTCTGGAGGAGCTGGTGGGGGAAATTTGGGACGAGCACGACGAGGTAATCGAAACCTTCCGGAAGCAGCCCGACGGCAGCTATGTGATTGCCTGTTCCGCCGACCTGGACGACATGTACGACCTGTTCCAGGTGAAGGGAGCTTGCGATGCCGCCACCGTATCCGGCTGGGTGCTGGAACAGGTGGGCCGGGTTCCCGAGGCGGGGGACCGCTTTACCGCCGAGGGCCTGGATGTCACCGTCACCCGGGTGGAACACCGCCGGGTGCTGGAGATTCAGGTCAGGGTTATAGAGGAATCAAAATAAGAAGCTGTACCATTCGCCGAAGTATGCAGATTTACGAGGAAAAATTGTCGTTGGCAAGGCAAAAAATCCCGGGAATACGTTGTGTATTTCAAGATTTTTCGCGACGCCAAGGACGATTTTGGCCGGAAAGATGCGTGCTGAGGCGATTGGTACCGCTTCTAAAGGCCGGGTCTGCCCTTGCAGAGCAGACCCGGCCTTTTTATGTTGTCACAATCATGTTGGGCCAGCGGTGTTCCATAAAGCCGTCGCCGTACTGCCGGTCGATAAATTCCTCAAAGGAGTTGGCCGGCTGGGGCCGGACCGCCCGGGTGTTGTACCGCAGCATGGCCGCGCAGGTGAGCAAGCCGTTGCATACCATCAAAGCCACCACCACCCAGGTCATAATTTTCCCGGCCAGGGCGGGAAAGCCCTCGATCAGCCGGGACATCCGGGGGTAGATCCCCTTGATCCAGAACACCGCCAGCACCCCCCAGAAAAAGCAGAACAGCACGTTGGTCCGCCCGCCGATGTTCAGGGGCATGTGGCTGTAGTCCCAGAATACGGTACCAAACACCAGCTCGGTAAACACGCTGCACATGTACTCATAGGTCCCGCCGATGAAAAAACCGGCGGCAAAGGCAAAGAAGGAGTCCCGCTCGGCCAGCCGCTGGAGGGTGACGGTGAGCACCACCGCCCCCAGTCCCCACACAAAGCTGAAAGGGCCGTATAGCACGCTGGAGCGGCTCATCCACTGGCCGTTGACCAGCCCGCACCAGAAGGTTTCAATGATATCCCCCAGCAGGGCGCTAGAGAGAAAGACCCATACCAGCTTGTCCAGGCAGACGCCCCTGGCGAAGGTATATACCCCCTGCTCCTCCGGGGTCATCTCCCGAATTCCGGGATAGGCCTTCTGGAGGCGGCGCCACAGGTTGGCGGTGAGCCGCCCTGCAATCCGCCCTTCGCTGCTGCTAGCTTCCCGGCGCTCATAGGCCTGGACGCCCCCGGTGCGCAGGGTGTACAGCACCCCCACAAAGTCCGCCGCGATCAGCAGGGCGAGGATACAAACCAGGGTGGTTTTTAAAAGTGCGGGCACCAAGGTCATCACGCCCAGCAGCAGGGGATGGCTGACCAGGTAAGTCACGTAAAAGCCGGCCGACACCAACCCGGAGGAGATCAGTCCCTTCCAGCTGCCCGCCAGAATCCGGGGGCGCTCACCTCCCCAGTGTACGTTTGGCCCAAGCCACCGGTTGAGGTGCTCGGAGAAGCTCTCCACCACAGAGACAATGGCCATGGTAAGCAAAAATTGCAGCCAGTACCGCCCTGCCAAGGCGGGGAGGGTGAGCATCATCAGGTCGAAAGACACCCCGTAAGACAGCAGAAAGGGCAGCGTAAGAAAGCCCCGGTTGCGGAACTGCCGCTGGGTGACGGCGTAGTACAGCACCTCGGTGCACCAGCCCAAAAAGGAGTAAATCAACAGATAAAGGGCCAAATCCAGCCAGCTCATAGCGCTTTCCTTTCTTGTATTTTCCAGGGTTAGGAGTACAGCTTGATAATCTCTTCCGCCACCGCCCGTTTGGATATGCAGCGGTCCATGGCCTGGTGGGCGATGTAGTGGTGGGCGTCCGGTTCAGACATTTTCAGCTCGCTGATGAGCAGCCACTTGGCCCGGTTGACCAGGCGAATCTCCTCCATTTTCTCCTCAACGGGGCGAGATTTCTTTTCCAGCCCCCGCAGCCGCTCCCGGGTGGCGGTCATCCAGTTCAGTCCCCGGACCATGGCCCCCCTGGGGGTGGGCTTGGGCAGGATGTAGACCCCGTGCTCCACCACCCGGGAATAGACCTGGCCGTACAGCTCCGCAGCCACGAAGAGCACCGCCACACAGCTGCCCTGGCGGCAGCTGTCCACGGCGAACCGGATGCCGGAGTCGTCGGGCAGAGGGGAGTTGATAAACATGAAGTCGAAGGGCCGCTGGCTCCTGGCCCGCTCGGCGGCGCTGATGCTGGCAACAGCGATGGTGGGGGCGTAGACAGCCTCGGGCAGGAAGCCGGCCAGGGTCTCGCGGAACTGCTCCGAGGCCGACACCACCAGCACGCTGTATACCCGCTCCTTTAAGCTCATGTCTATCCCTCCTTTTCGCCGTGTTTTCAGAAGCTGTGCCATTCGCCGAAGTATGCAGATTTACGAGAGAAAATTGTCGTTGGCAAGGCAAAAAAATCTCGGGAATACGTTGTGTATTTCAGGTTTTTTTACGACGCCAAGGGTAATTTTAGCCGGAAAGATGCGTGCTGAGGCGATTGGTACCGCTTCTCAGACTCAGCCCTTAAAATACTCCTCCGCCACCGCCTTTGGAACGCTGGACTGGATAAACTCGCTGTACTGTGCCGCCCGGACGGCCTCCGCCCTGTTCTGAGGCAGGCACTGGTACCGGGCCAGGGTCTGGGGGCTGGCCTGGTAGAGGTTCAGGTCGGCGGGGTCAGGCAGGAGCAGATTTTTCTCAATGCCCCACAGCCCCGCCTGGATCATCAGGGTAAAGGCCAGGTAGGGGTTGGCGACGGGGTCGGGGGAGCGCAGCTCTGCCCGGCGGTACTCCCCCAGGGCGGCGGGAATCCGCACCAGCTGGGAGCGGTTCTCCCGGGACCAGGAGATATACTGGGGGGCCTTATGGCTGCCGAAGCGGGCGTAGGAGTTCTCCATCGGGTTGAGGAACACCGTCATATCAACCACCCGGCTCAGTACCCCGGCGATCATGGGGTAGAGGCAGTCCCGGCCATCACCTGACTTGACGGACATATTGATGTGGAACCCGCTGCCCGGCGCCTCCGGCAGAGGCTTGGGGGAGAAGTCGGCATACAGGCCGTTGCGCTCAGCGATAAATTTTACAATCGACTGGAAGGTCATCACGTTGTCCGCCGCGGTGAGGGGGTCGGAATACCGAAAGTCAATTTCATTCTGGCCCGGGCCCTCCTCGTGGTGGGAGCACTCGGGAAAAATGCCCATCTGGGCCAGGGTGAGGCAAATCTCCCGGCGGATGCTCTCCCCTCTGTCGTCGGGGGCGATGTCCATATAGCCCGCCCTGTCGTAGGGAGTTTTGGTGGGTTCGCCATTCTCGTCCCGCTTGAACAGGTAAAACTCCTGCTCCGCCCCAAAGAGGAAGGAGTATCCCTTCTCCCCGGCTTGGGCCACCGTATTTCGGAGGAGGGCGCGGGTGTCGCACTCGAAGGGCCGGCCGTCTGGGTAGACCACCGAGCAGAACATCCGCACCACCTGGCCGTGTTCCGGCTGCCAGGGCAGGGGCATCAGGGTATCCGGATCGGGGCGCAGCAGCAGGTCGGACCGTGCCTCGTCCCCAAAGCCAGCGATGGCCGAGGCGTCGAAGGCGATGCCGTACTCAAAAGCCCTGGGCAGCTCCGCGGGCACAATGGAAATATTCTTCTGCCGGCCGAACACGTCGCAGAAGGTCAGATGGATAAAGGCCACTTCTTCCTCCTGGACGTACTGAATGACCTCTCGCTGGGAATATTTCATAATTCTACCTGCTTTCCCGATTGGAATCGGTGATTTGCCTTGATTATAACATCTTTTCTTCCGTCATTCCACCGGCCTGACCGCAGCGGGCAAAATTTTGGAGTTCTAAACAGGATGCAGAAATGGCGGGGAAATCTTTTTGGAGGCTGTGACAGGAATTGAAAAAATTGAAAAAAAACAGTTGACTTTTTCTCCGATTCTGGCGTATAATGCGCCAGTAAGGCAAAGATGTCTTTCAGTAGTGTGCTGAAAGGCGTCTTTGCCCTTTTTTGTTTCCGCCCCGGCAAAACCAGCCCCGTCCCCCCGCGGGGAAAGGCTTCCTCCCTCCGGAGGGAGCCCGGGGGAGGAAACCGAAAACAAGGAAAGGGTGAATGAAAATGGCAGCAGTACCGGAATATTTCGGGAGTTTGGTATTTGACGACAGGGTGATGAAGGCCAATCTGCCCGCTGAGGTATATCAGTCCCTGAGAAAGACCATCGACGAGGGCGCCAAGCTGAATATTGGGGTGGCCAACGCTGTGGCAGCCGCGATGAAGGACTGGGCGGTGGCCCACGGAGCCACCCACTTTACCCACTGGTTCCAGCCCCTCACCGGCGTTACCGCCGAAAAGCACGACAGTTTTATTTCCCCCTCCCCAGACGGCGGGGTGATTATGGAATTCTCCGGCAAGGAGCTGATTCAGGGGGAGCCAGACGCCTCCTCCTTCCCCTCCGGCGGACTGCGGGCCACCTTCGAGGCCCGGGGTTACACCGCCTGGGACCCCACCTCCTACGCCTTTATTAAGGATAAAACTCTGTGTATCCCCACCGCCTTCTGCGCCTACAGCGGCGAGGCTCTGGACAAAAAGACCCCCCTCCTGCGCTCCATGGAGGCGCTGAACAAGCAGGCCCTGCGGATTCTGCGGCTGTTCGGCAACACAGAGGTCAAGCGGGTGAACACCGCCGTGGGCCCGGAGCAGGAGTACTTCCTCATCGACGCCAAGATGTATGAGCAGCGCCGGGACCTGCGCTTCACCGGCCGGACCCTCTTCGGCGCCAAGCCTCCCAAGGGCCAGGAGATGGACGACCACTACTTCGGCACCATCAAGCCCCGGGTTGCCGCCTACATGGAGGATCTGAACGAAACCCTGTGGAAGCTGGGCATTCTGGCCAAAACTCAGCACAACGAAGTGGCCCCCGCCCAGCACGAGCTGGCCCCCATCTACACCACCACCAACGTCTCCACCGACCACAACCAGCTTACCATGGAGATTATGCAGAAAGTGGCCGCCCGCCATGGACTGGTGTGCCTGCTCCATGAAAAGCCCTTTGTGGGGGTGAACGGGTCCGGCAAACACAACAACTGGTCCATGTCCACCGACACCGGAATCAACCTGCTCTCCCCCGGCGAGACGCCCCACGAAAACGCCCAGTTCCTGCTGTTCCTGTGCGCCGTTATCAAGGCGGTGGACGACTACCAGGACCTGCTGCGCATCTCGGTGGCCACCGCCGGCAACGACCACCGCCTGGGCGCCAACGAGGCGCCCCCCGCCGTGGTGTCCATCTTCCTGGGCGATGAGCTGTCCGGCGTACTGAATGCCATCGAAAAGGACATCCCCTATGAGGGAATTGAAAAGACCAAGATCCGCCTGGGCGTGGACGTGCTGCCTAAGTTCCGCCGGGACACCACCGACCGCAACCGCACCTCTCCCTTCGCCTTCACCGGCAACAAGTTTGAGTTCCGTATGCTGGGTTCTGCCAACTCCATCGCCTGCGCCAACATCATGCTCAACGCCGCTGTGGCCGAAAGCCTGAAGATTTACGCCGACCGGCTGGAGGGGGCAGAGGACTTCGAGGCCGCTCTCCAGGGGATGATCCGCAAGACCATTCAGGACCACAAGCGCATCATCTTCAACGGCAACGGCTACGACGACGCCTGGATTCATGAGGCCACCGCGAAGCGGGGGCTGCTCAACTACCGCACCACCCCCGACTGCGTACCCCATCTGCTGGAGAAGAAGAATATTCAGATGCTCACCTCTCACAATGTATACTCCATGCAGGAGCTGGCCTCCCGCTTCGAGGTCACCCTGGAGAACTACTGCAAGACCATTGTCATCGAGGCCAGCACCATGGTGGACATGGCCCGCACCGAGATTATCCCGGCCGTGGAGGCCTTCACTCTGGACACCGCCAAGACCGCAGCGGCCAAGAAGGATCTGCTCCTCAGCTGTCCCTGTACATACGAAACTGAGCTGGTAAAGAAACTCTCCGGCCTTACCGACCAGATCGCCGCTAAGGCCGACCAGCTGGAGCAGGCGGTGCTGGCCCTGGCCGACGCCGGCGATATCAAAACCGAGTCTGAAGCCATCCGGGATGTGGTTCTGCCCAAAATGGGCCAGCTGCGTCTGCCCTGCGACGAGGCAGAGACCCTCACCGCCAAGAAGTACTGGCCCTTCCCCACCTACGGCGATTTGCTGTTTGGTGTGAGATAACCCCTGCCGTCCTCTCCTAACCGGGAGTGACAATATAGCCCTCAGCGGGTCCGGCGCCCCTCCCGACGCCAGACCCGCTGAATGGGTGATTGGAGGAAAAAATATGTGTTCCATCATCGGATACTGCGGCCCTGTGGCCGATCAGACCGCCTTTCAGGCGGGCTTTCAGCGCACCGTCAGCCGAGGGCCTGACGACAGCCGGGTGGCGAAGGCGGGGACTGGCCTGCTGGGCTTTCACCGACTGGCCATTATGGGCCTGACCCCGGAGGGGATGCAGCCCTTCCAGCTGGACGGCAGCCTGGCCGTCTGCAACGGCGAAATTTACGGCTTTGAGACGCTCAAGCAGGAGCTGCTGGCCAAGGGTTACACCTTCCAAAGCGGCTCCGACTGCGAGATTCTTCTCCCCCTGTACCGGGAGTACGGCGTGGACATGTTCGCCATGCTGGACGCGGAGTTTGCCTGCATCCTCTACGACGGCAGGACGGAGCAGTTCATTGCCGCCCGTGACCCCATCGGCATTCGCCCCCTCTACTATGGGTACGACAGCCATGGGGTCATCCTCTTTGCCAGCGAGCCCAAGAACCTGCTGGGCCTGACGGATAAAATCATGCCCTTTCCCCCGGGGCATTACTATAAAAATGGCAAATTTGTTTGCTATCACGATATTGCCAAAGTGGACCAAGTCTGCTATGATGAGTTGGAAATTCTTTGCAGAACCATTCGGGACAAGCTGGTAGCCGGGGTGGAAAAGCGGCTGGTGGCCGACGCCAAGGTGGGCTTTCTCCTGTCCGGCGGGCTGGACTCCTCTCTGGTGTGCGCCATCGCCGCCAAAAAGAGCAGGGCGCCCATCAAAACCTTTGCCATCGGCATGGACATCGACGCCATCGACCTGAAGTACGCCAGGCAGGTGGCTGACTACATCGGCAGTGACCATAGGGAGATCATCATCACCAAGGAGGACGTTCTCTCCGCCTTGGAGCGGGTTGTTGAACTGCTGGGCACCTACGACATTACCACCATCCGGGCCAGCATGGGCATGTATCTCATCTGCAAGGCCATCCATGAGCAGACGGACATCCGGGTGCTGCTCACCGGCGAAATTTCCGACGAGCTCTTCGGCTACAAATATACCGATTTCGCCCCCTCGGCCCAGGCCTTCCAGGAGGAGGCGGCCAAGCGGGTACGGGAGCTGCACATGTACGACGTGCTCCGGGCTGACCGGTGCATCTCGGTCAACTCCCTGGAGGCCCGGGTACCCTTTGGCGATCTGGATTTTGTCAAGTATGTCATGGCCATCGACCCCGGCAAAAAGCTGAACACCTATGGCAAGGGCAAATACCTGCTGCGCAAGGCCTTTGAAGAGGATTGGCTGCCTGAGGGCATTCTGTGGCGGGAAAAGGCCGCCTTCTCCGACGCGGTGGGCCACTCCCTGGTGGACGATTTGAAGGAGTACGCCGAAGCCCAGTACACCGATGAGGAATTTGAGACCCGGCGGCAGAAATACAGCCACGCCCGGCCCTTTACCAAGGAGTCTCTGCTCTACCGGGAGATTTTTGAAAAATATTACCCCGGCCAGAGTGATATGGTGGTGGATTTCTGGATGCCCAACAAATCCTGGGAGGGCTGCGACGTGGACGACCCCTCCGCCCGGGTGCTGGCCAACTACGGCGACAGTGGGGTTTAAAGTACCGCATTTCTCCGTTGTCCCAAAAGGCCCCCTTGTAAAAGGGGGCTGGTACCGCCGAAAGCGGTGACTGGGGGATTCTTTTTTGAAGAAGTTTTCCGCTCAATATAATTCCCCGCCGCTTCGTGGCCCTCCCCCCTTTGACAAGGGGCATAGGGACATTATAATAATAGACAACGGAGGGATAATATGGAAAAAATTCTCATCATCGACTTTGGCGGGCAGTACAACCAACTCATCGCCCGGCGGGTGCGGGAGTGCAATGTGTACTGCGAGGTCAAGCCCTGGACGACACCTATGGCAGAACTGAAAGCATTCGACCCCATCGGAATCATCTTCACCGGCGGACCCCAGTCCGTCTACCGGGAGGGCTCTCCCACGGTGGACCCTGAAATTTTCACCTGGGGCGTGCCCGTTTTGGGGATTTGCTACGGCTGCCAGCTCATGGCCCGCCTGCTGGGGGGCCAGGTCACCCCGGCTCAAGACGACTCCGCCCGGGAATACGGCAAGACCGTAACCTACTACGATACCACCTGCAAGTTATTCCAGGGACTTCCCGCCGAGGGCGTCTCCTGGATGAGCCACGGGGACTACATGGCCCGGGTCCCGGAGGGCTTTGCCCTCACCGCCCACAGCGATTCCTGCCCCAACGTGGCCATTGCCGACGAGGCGCGTGGGTTCTACGGCGTGCAGTTCCACCCGGAGGTCAACCATACCCAACACGGGATAGACATGATCCGCAGCTTTCTCTACAAGGTCTGCCACGCCAAGGGCGAGTGGACTATGGGCGACTATAAAGACAGGGCCATTGCTGACCTTCGCCGGAAAATCGGCACGGGCAAGGTGTTGCTGGCCCTGTCCGGCGGGGTGGACTCCTCGGTGGCCGCCGCTTTGTTGGCCGAAGCGGTGGGTTCCCAACTCACCTGTGTGTTTGTAGACCACGGCCTGATGCGCCTTAACGAGGGGAACGAGGTGGAAAAGGCCTTTGCCCCCTGGGATATTAACTTTGTCCGGGTGGACGCGGAGGCCCGCTTCCTGTTGAAGCTGGCCGGGGTAGACGAGCCTGAGCACAAGCGGAAGATCATCGGAGAGGAGTTTATCCGGGTCTTTGAGGAGGAGTCCAAAAAAATCGGCGCCGTGGACTTTTTAGCCCAGGGCACCATTTATCCCGACGTCATCGAGTCGGGAACCGGAGAGGCTGCCGTTATCAAGAGCCACCACAACGTGGGCGGTCTGCCCGACTATGTGGACTTTAAAGAAATTGTGGAGCCCCTGCGGATGCTGTTCAAGGACGAGGTGCGCCAGCTGGGCCGGGAGCTGGGCCTGCCGGAATATCTGGTGAGCCGCCAGCCCTTCCCGGGGCCTGGCCTGGCCATCCGGATCATTGGAGACATCACCAAAGAGAAGGCGGACACCCTCCGCCAGGCCGACTTCATTTTCCGGGACGAGATGGCCAAGGCGGGGGAGGACAAACAGCTGAACCAGTATTTTGCCGTGCTCACCAACACCCGCTCCGTGGGCGTGATGGGAGACGGCCGCACCTACGACTATACCCTGGCCCTCCGGGCGGTGACCACCTCCGACTTTATGACCGCCGACTGGGCCCGCATCCCCTATGAGCTGCTGGACAAGGTGTCCGGCCGCATCGTCAACGAGGTCAAAGGCATCAACCGGATTGTGTACGATATCACGTCGAAGCCCCCGGCGACGATTGAGTGGGAGTGACCTTGATGGGCTTGAAAGACTGGCTTGCCCTGAAAAAACTCCAACCCTCGCTTCCTGGTTCAGTCCAGTCCGCGGAAATAAATCGCGGCTTTCTGGCCACCAATACCCAGCTCAAAGAGCTGCTGGCCCGGTGGATTTCTCCATTTTTAGGGGCGGAGGGCTTTCAATACGACGGCGAGTACCGGTGGATCGGTCCCTGGGAAAACCACAGCCGCCGGGTGGTCCAGGTGCGGCTGCTGAAAGGGGCGGGGGGAGAATTTGCCTGGGGGCACTGCTTTGACTTTATCCCTGTGCCTAACAATAACTTCAATGGCTATCACTATCAGCGGACGGATAAAAACGCGGGTTTACAGCTGTTTGTCTGGACCCGGGACTTGATTTCCCCAGCGGAGATCAACAGCAGGACGTATCAGTTCAGCCTTTTCGGGGACGGCCTGGCTGCTGTGGAACAGCGGCTATTTCAGGTTTTTCAGCGATCAAACCCCCTTGGCAGCGCCTGGTTTTGTGCCGTGCAGGGGCCCGAGTCCCTCTTGGCGGAGGCGATTCGTCAGAGCCGGATTAAAAATTACCACTGGCCTGCGCCGGCCTATATCAAAGCTTTTCTATTATCAGCGCTGGGGCAGGCAGACAAGGGCGCGGAGGAGCTGGACGCCTGGCTTTCTGAGGAGCGCCAAATTCCCCCTGAATTGCGAAAAAAACTGCTTAAAAAGCTGGGAGAATGTGCAAATATTATGACTGAGCCGATATCGGTATCCGGTTCAGAACGAGGGATTGTTCCATGACAAAATACATTTTTGTAACTGGCGGCGTGGTATCCGGGCTGGGCAAGGGAATCACGGCGGCCAGCCTGGGCCGGCTGCTGAAGCAGCGTGGCCTGAAGGTGAAGGTCCAAAAGCTGGACCCCTATCTCAACGTGGACCCGGGGACCATGTCCCCCTACCAGCACGGTGAGGTCTTCGTCACCGACGACGGGGCGGAAACCGACCTGGACCTGGGCCACTACGAGAGATTTATCGACGAAAATCTGACGGTGAACTCCTCGGTCTCCTCGGGCAAGGTCTACTGGAATGTCCTGAACCGGGAGCGCCGGGGGGACTACTTGGGGGGCACTGTCCAGATTATCCCCCACATCACCGACGAGATCAAGCGCAATATCTACACCCTGGACCAGGACGGTGCCGACGCAGCTATTGTAGAGATCGGCGGCACGGTGGGCGACATCGAGAGCCAGCCCTTCCTGGAGGCCATCCGCCAGGTGGCGGCGGAGCGGGGGAGAAACAACGTGATGTTCATTCACGTCTCCCTCGTCGTCTCTATCCCCGGCACAGGGGAGCTGAAATCCAAGCCCACTCAGCACTCCGCCAAAGAACTTCTCTCCCTGGGCATTCAGCCCGACGTGATTGTCTGCCGCAGCGACGCCCCCGTCCCCCAGGACATTTTAGACAAGATATCCCTGTTCTGCAACATCCCCAAGGATCACGCCATCCCCAACCTGACAGCCGATTTGCTCTACGAGGTCCCCCTGATGCTGGAGCGAGAGGGGCTGGCCGATGTGGTAGTCCGGCGGCTGGGGCTGATTTGCCACATGCCCGACCTGACCGAGTGGGCCACCATGGTCCACCGGGCCAAGCACCCCGCTGGAACGGTGGAGATCGCCCTGGTGGGCAAGTATGTGGCCCTCCACGACGCTTACCTGTCGGTGGCTGAGGCCCTGACCCACGGGGGCATTGAAAATCAGGTAAGGGTTAACATCCGCTGGGTGGACAGCGAGACAGTCACCGACGAAAAGGCCGCCGACACCCTGGCCGGGGCAGACGGTATCCTGGTCCCAGGCGGCTTCGGCGATCGAGGGATCGAGGGCAAGATCTCCGCCATCCGTTATGCCCGGGAAAAAGGCGTACCCTTCCTGGGTATCTGCCTGGGGATGCAGATGGCGGTGGTGGAGTTTGCCCGCCATGTCTGCAGCATGGCGGACGCCCATTCCAGCGAGTTTTCCCACACCACCGCCCATCCGGTGATTGACCTGATGCCCAACCAGCGGAACATCACCGACATGGGGGGCACCATGCGCCTGGGCGCCTACCCCTGCCGGCTTGCCGGGGAGGACATCCGCGCCTATCAGGCCTATGGCGCCCTGGAGATCAGCGAGCGCCACCGCCACCGCTACGAGTTCAACAACCAGTTCCGCGAAGCCCTGACCCAAGCGGGCCTTGTTCTGGCGGGCCAGTCCCCCAACGGCCGGTTGGTGGAGATCGTGGAGCTGCCCGATCACCCCTGGTTTGTGGGGGTCCAGTTCCATCCGGAACTAAAATCCCGCCCCAACCGGGCACACCCGCTGTTTCGGGAGTTTATCGCTGCCGCCAAGCGGTATCAGGACCAGTAATTTTCCAATTGTAAACTGGCCGTTTCAAATTGTAAACCCTGTTTTTCGACAGTAGACGACAATTTTTGAATGTATACCAGCTCTCTATTTGGTGTACATTCCTGCGATTCCAGCCTTTTCGGCGCTATTGGCAAATTCCGATCTGTGAACACCGAAGACAGAAGGCGCTCTGGCCTATAAGCCAGAGCGCCTTTTTACTGTGCCTCCTGCAGCTCCTCCAGGTTGTCACGCGTTACCATATGGTAAGGCAGCCAGACATAGTGCCCCTCCTCCAGCTCCACTGCCTGGGCGGGGTCCTCACCGGCCCAGAGAGCCAGCGCTAGGTCGATCATGGCCTGAGCCTGTCCCCGGCTGTCGTTTAAAACGGTGCCATACAGCTGGCCGGATGCCACCGCCTCCAGGGCGGGGGCGGTGGCATCCACCCCCACAATCAGCGGCCAATCCGCCTGCTCCCAGCGGGTGTCCCGCAGGGCGTCGATGGCGCCGAGGGCCATGTCGTCGTTGTTGCAGAAGATGACCTCGATCTGCGCTCCAAACCCCTCCAGCCACTGGCCGGTCCGGGCCGCGGCCTGAGCCCGGTTCCAGTTGGCGGTGTCGTTGGCCAGCTTTTCCACCTCCACCCCCCCGTCGGTCAGGGTCTTGATGGAGTACTCGGTGCGCAGCAGGGCGTCCTGGTGTCCTGGCTCCCCCTCCAGCATGGCGTATTGGAGGACGCCGTCTCCGTTGCGGTCCAAAGCCGCGGGGTCCTGCCGCCAGGCGTCCAGTACCAGTTGTCCCTGAAGGGTGCCGCTCTCCGGGGCGCTGGCCCCCACATAATAGATCTGGTCCCACCGCTGGATATCCTCGGCCACCGGCTGGCGGTTGAAGAAGATGAGGGGCACCCCTTCCGCCTCCGCCTTGTCGATAATCACCGCCGCCGCCGTCCGGTCCACCAGATTGACGCACAGCACGTCGCACTGCCGGGCCAGAAAGCGATCCACCTGGTCCATCTGGGAAGTCTGGCTGCTCCGGCCGTCGGAGATGAAGAGACTGATCTTCTGCCCCGTCCGGTTTTCCGCTTCCTGGGCCAGCCACTCCAGATTTTGGGCCACCGTGGAGATAAAGGTGTCGTCCTGGGCGTAGAGGGCAACACCGATGCGCAAATTGTCATCCCTGCTTGTTCGGGCACTGCAGCCCGGGAGAAGCAGCAACGTCAACAGGAAAATCAGCCAGCCGCCTCCTCTACCGGCCGGAAGAGGACATAATGGGGAACAGCAGCTTTTGGTTCTCCGGGGCATAGATATCCTCCTTTCGCAAAATAGAAAAGGGCAGCGGGGCCAGCTCTTCTCCCGTCCCCCGGACCTGCTCCACCGTCTGGCGTACCGCCAGATAGCCGGCGGCGTAATCGCTCCAGGCCGCTACGGCGGAAATGGTCCCCTGCTCCAGCTGGGCCGTGATGGCGGTGGAGGAGCCCACACCGTAGAGGGCAAAGGAAAATTCCTCGGTGACCTTCCGCTCGGCGGTGTGCTGGGTGGAGGAGGCGTCGAAGGTCATGACCCACCGCTCCTCCGGCCCACTCTGGGGCAGGTCCCGGACCCGCTTGGTGGGGACATTTTCCCCCTCCAGCGTCTGCTGGGCGGCCTGGATGCGCTCCGTCACCCCGGTGCAGCCGGGAGCCGAGTTAACAAGCAGCACCGTGCCCCCGTCCCAGTCCTCCAGAAGGGCCTGGGCCAGCTGGCGGCCCAGTTGAACATTGTCCGGCGAAACCGTCCCCGCCGAGCCGTCCATAGCGGACTCCAGTGTTACCACCGGGCAGGTATTGGTGCGCTGGAGCAGGGCGGCGGGGAGGGCAATGGGGTCGGCGGGGACCAGCACAAGGCCATCCGCACCCCCGTCCAGCTCCCGGAGCAGCAGCTCCTCCTGCTCCGCGCCGTCGCTGTATGTGGTCAAGGTGAGAAAGCGCAGCTCCGCATCCAACTCGTCCGCCGCCTGTTCCATCCCTTGGCGGGCCACCGTCCAGCCCGAGGTGTCTGTATCCCGGAGCAGCACCGAAATGGACAGCAGCTGAAGCTGTTTCCGGTCCCGGAACAACTGGGGCGCGGCCAGGCAGAGCAGTGCCAGCGCCCCCAGCACACCCAGCAAGACAATTTCTATGACTTTGCTCTTTCGCTCTCTCATAAAACCTCCCCCTGCTGCCGGCCCAAGGCCTCCTCCCGGGTGAAGGCGGGCAGACGGATGCGTACCAGCGTGCCCTCGTCCGGCTCGCTGAGGATGGTCAGCCCATAGGACTGGCCAAAGGTCAGGCGGATACGCTGGTGGACGTTGCGCACCCCGATGCCGGAGCCGCTGCCCCGCTCCTGGGGCCGGTTCGGATCCAGGAGGGAGGAGGCCACCTCGGGCCGCATTCCCAGGCCGTTGTCCTCCACGTCGATTACCAGATCCTTCCCCTCCAGATAGGCGGCAACCCGAATGTGCCCGTCGTCCTCGGCGCTGGCCATCCCGTGGTAGATGGCGTTTTCCAGAATGGGCTGAACGATCAGCTTCAGGGTATAGAGCCCTTGGGTCTCAGGCTGGGCCTCAATCTGGGTGGTGAACTTGTTTTGATAGCGGATCTGCTGAATATTCATATAGTGTCGGGCGTGCTCCAGCTCATCGGACAGGGGGATGATGCTCTTTCCCTTGCTCAGGGAGATGCGGAACAGCCGGGCTAGGGAGGTGACCATCTGGATGGCCTCCGCCTGTTGTCCCGACTCCACCATCCAAATGACCGAGTCCAGGGTGTTGTACAGAAAATGGGGGTTGATCTGGGACTGGAGCACCTCCAGTTCACTGCGCCGCTTCTGGCCCTCCTGCTGAATGATGTCGTCCATCAGGTGGCGCATAGTGGACACCATGGAGCGTACCGAGCGGCTCAGGTGCTGCACCTCGTAGCAGCCGCCCTCCTCAATGACCACGTTCTCCCGGCCGCTCTCCAGCTCCTTGATGGACTGCTCCAAGCGGCGAATAGGGTCGGCGATGCGGGCGGAGATGAGGAAGTTTAAAAAGGCCATCAGGAAAATGGCGAAGAGGAGCAGCGCCAGGCCGAACAGGAACAGGGAGGGCGAGGAGGTAAGCCAGCTGGCCGCCGGCGCCACACCCACCAGCTTCCAGCCGGTATACCCCACCGTCTTGACGGTGACCTGGCGGGACTGGCCCTGAAAGGTCTCTAAATGGCTGCCGTCCCGATAGCCGGCGGCCGTCAGGTTGTTCTCTTCCAGCAGGCCGGCGTAGATCAGCTGCTGGCGGGGGTGGTAGATCAGCTCCCCGTCCTTGTCAATCAGATACAGGTATCCCCCATTGGCCAGAGACACATCCCGGCACACCTGTTCAATCCCGCTGAAGCTCATATCCACCAGCAGCACGCCCCCTTCAGTGACCCCGTCCCGGGTAAGCTGGACGTAGTGGCTCAGGGAGACCACCCAGCGGTAGGGGTAATCCGGGTCCCCGAAGATGTTCTGGACGTGGGGGGTGGAGAAATGGAGATTTTCCATATTCCGGCTGGCGGCCTGAAACCAGTCGCTGTGGGAGGGGTCGGCCTCGCGCTTTACAAAGGACAGCGGGACGGAGGACACCAGCCCGCCCTGCCCGTCGAAGACGGCCAGAGACACCAGGTCGTCCCGGTTCTCCTCGTAGAGCAGTCCCAGAGCGTCGGTGTAGCTGCCCTCGGCCAGATCAGTGTTTTTAATCACCCGGTAATACACCGTGTCGGCAATGCGCATCATCCGCCGCAGGTAGCTGTCCAGATTCAGGTTGGCCTGGGCCAGCACCCGCTGGCTGTTCTCCGCCACCATCTGCTCGCTGGCGGAGGAGAAGCGCCAGATCAGGCTGATGCCCATGAGCAGGATGCCCACCGCCGCCACGGCGGTAAAGGACAGGGAGAGCACCATCTGGATGCTCATCTTCCGGTAGCGCTCCGCCCACTGGGCGGCAATGCGGCGAAAAAAGGACATGGGGCTCTCCCTCCTCTCCTAGTCTTGTGTTTTGGGCACCGCCCAGTCGTACATCAGGTCCTTAAGCTTGCTCAAATCGGCGTTAAAGGCGTAGCCGCTGGGCTCCTCAGAGATTATCCCCGGTTCAAAGTAAATGTACAGGCTGTCGGCCCCCACCACCACCCGCTCTGGGTCGAAGGCCCTCTCCAGGCCGGCCCGGACGCCCCCGCTGCCCCGCCAGTCCAGGCAGGCGTCGATGATGGCCTGCCGGGCCTCCTCCTGGGAACAGCGGAACAGGTCCCACAGGTCCAGGGGCTCCCCCGTCTCCCGGTCAAAGGCCTCCCCCAGAGCCAGGGTGCAGGCGGTGCCGCCCTCCTCCTGATACAGGGGCAGGGTGAGGTCGGTTCCAAAGTACATCACCCTTTCGCTGGACGCGGAGGGAGATATAGCCTGCTCCACCATACGGGGCCGGAAGTCCTCACTGTTTTTCTGCCAGGCGGCATAGGCTTTCTCCAGCTCCTCTTCCTCATCGTAGAGCAGCCCCCGCTCCTCATACCAGGCGGATATCCGCTTTTGGGCCGTCTCGCTCAAATCATCGAAGCCCTCCAGGCCCCCCACATAGTGGTGCTCCGGGCCGGAGGGTCCCCGCACCCACAGCAGCTCGGTGCCGTCCGTCAGGCGGTAGCTTACGCCGGAGACGCCGCCGTGGTCCAGCACGTCCAGGGTAGTTCCGTCCGCCAGCTTCGCCGCGTTCCGTCTCAGAATCGCGGTGACAGAAATATAGTACGCCTCATAGGCCCGGATTTTCCCGCCGCCGGTCGTCTCCAACTCTTTCCTGCCCGGAAGCTGCTCCACTGCCACCCGCGCTCCCGGCTGGAGCTGCTCCCGTAATACCACCCGGGCCTCTTCCCCGGTCCAGGAGCCCTCTCCCCAGGGACTGAGCCAGGTGTCCTCGGCAATCAGGGCGCCAAACTGTTTCCCGTCGTCCCCGTCTACCACGATGGCGGCAACCTCCCCATCGTCCCCGGTCTGGACCTCAGCCACCGTGCCGTAGGCCATTTTTCTGCCGTCGCCGCAGGCGGACAGGCCCAGGATCAGGGTCAGCGCGAGGATAAGATACAGTCTCTTTTTCATGGAACAGCCTCCTTTGTTTATGCCTGTAGGGGTGGGCATTACCCGCCCTCACTTCAATTCTTTAGCCCCGCCCGGAACTTGGAGGGGGAGACGCCGTACCGCCGCTTGAACACATAGCTGAAATAGTTTGGGTCGGAGTACCCCGTTTTCTCGGCGATGCGGTAGGTTTTCTCATCTGTCTCCCGAAGCAGGCGGGCGGCCTCGTCCATGCGCACCTGGGTGACGTAGGCGGTAAAGCTCAGCCCCACCTCCCGCTTGAAGAGGGTGGAGAAATAAGTGGGGGACAGATGGATGTGGGCGCACAGGGACTCCACGCTCAACTGCTCGTCGGTGTAGTGCCCGGCGATATACTCCTTGGCCTGTTCCACCATCCGCCAGGCGGAGTCGGTGCGCTGGCGGCCCAGCAGTTCATGGAGCTTCAAGCATCGCTCTCCCAGCCAGCGGCCCAGCTCCTCCAGGCTGGAGAAGTCGGAGATGGACACGGCCCCGGTGAAATTGCTCCCAAAGACCTCCTCCACCGCCACCCCGCCGGAGCGGGTGAGGCGGACCAGGCAGGTGACCACCTCCAGCAGGAACAGGTGGCACTGGGACAGGGACAGCCCCGTCTGGGACAGCCGCTCCATCAGGCCCCGGACCACTCGCTCCACCTGCTCCGGGGTACCCAGCTTGACGGCGGCAGACAGGGCCCGCTGGTCCTCCTCCTCGAAGGAGAGGACAGCGGAGGACTGGGGCTCCAGGTCGTTGATGTAGATGACCCGGCCGCCCCCGGTCAGTGCCCGGTAGTCCAATGCGGAGCGGGCGCCCTCCACACTGCGGTGCAGCTCCTCCGGCCCCTGGCAGGGCAGGCCCACCCCGGCGGCCAGCGGGATACCCAGATAGCTCCGGGACAGCAGAGACAGCCGCTCCAGCTCCTCCAGCAGGGGGTAGAGCCGGTCCTCCCCGGACAATCGGACCAGCAGGGCCGCCGTGTCCCCGTAGAGGACCACCCAGGCCCGACAGCCCTCCAAAGAAAAGTGCTCCTCTAAAAAGGATTTTACCGAGAGCAGCAGCAACTCATCCCGACCGGCGTCTCCCGCCTCGCCGGTGAGGTCGGCGTGGACCAGGGCGGCTGTCCACATACCCTGGGGCAGCTCAATCTCATACCGGGCAGCCCTCTCCTGGACCTGATCCGGCCGCAGCTGGCCGCTGAGCAGCCGGGTGTAGAACAGCTCCCGGAGAACAGGCAGGCTCTCCTCATACCGGCGGCGGAGGGTCTCCATGTCCCGGCGCTCCAGCCGCTGCCTGTCCAGCTGTTCCCGCAGCTTGGCCAGCACCTCCATCAGCTCCGCGGCGTTGATGGGCTTGAGGATGTACTCGGACACCCCCATCCCCACCGCCTGACGGGCGTATTCAAAGTCGTCAAAGCCGGAGAACACCACCAGCTTGGCCCCAGGCAGGGATTGTCTCAGGCGGCGGCACAGCTCCAGCCCGTCCATAAAGGGCATCTTGATGTCGGTGAGCACCACG
>JAAWLY010000011.1 GCA_022798155.1 Lawsonibacter sp.
ATCGTCATCATATCACAAAAAATGCAGGATTGCAAGGGTAAGGCTTATTTTTTGCGCCGGAAATACGGCCAGCGGGAGGTTTTTCCTGTCTGGCCGCATTTTTATGCCCTGTTTCTCCTTCGATTCTAAGATTTTTTGCTCTATTTAGCGCCGGAGTCGGGACTTCCTATGAATTCCGACCAGAGAGGAGGCGGTGCGATGCCACGGACGAGACAGCAGGTCCACGAGGAACTGCCCCTGCGGCAGCATCGGGCGGCGGGGGATGGGGTGGCTGTCACTCAGGACGATATCCAGCGTTTCCTCACCGCCTACGAGGGGTTGGACCGGGCGGAGGGGACGGTGCAGTTCTACCGGCGGAAGCTGCTGCGGTTCTATCGGGACCTGCCGGAGGACAAGATCATCCGCCAGGACAGTCTGAAAAAGTGGCAGGAAAAGTTGCTGAAGGATGGGTATACGCCGGGATCGGTGAACGCTTTTGTCTCGGCGGCTAACGCCTATTTGGATTACATTGGGCACCGGGAGTACCAGTTGGCCAAGCAGTTGCGGGAAGAGAAGGTGCCGCAGCCGGAGTTGTCCCGGGCAGAGTATCTGCACCTTTTGCGGACGGCGAAGGCTCTGGGGAAAGAGAAGGTTTACCTTTTAATCAAGACCTTTGCTTCTACGGGGCTGTTTGCCCAGGAGTTGCCGGAGGTCACGGTGGAGGCGGTCCGGGAGGGGAAGATCATCTGCGACCAGAACAAATACAAGCAGATCGTCAGCGTTCCGGGGTGTCTCAAGAGGGAGTTGTTGGACTTTGCGGAGCGAAGCGGCATCCGGTCGGGGCCTATCTTCCTGACGAGGGACGGGCGGCCAATGCACCGGACCTATGTACCTGTGGCGATGCGATCGGTGTGCGAGGCGGCAAGGATACCTCAGGGGCTGGGGAATCCGAAGTCTTTGCGGAAGTTGTATCTTTCCACTCGAGCAGGCATCGAGAGCAACATTACGCTGCTGGTAGAGCAGGCGCTGGAGCGGCAGTTGGAGGAGGAGCAGTTTTCTATTGGGTGGGAGGAAAGCTGATGGCGGACATCAAGCTGTTTGTCTGCTGTCACCAGCCAGAGGAGGTGCCAAAGCATCCTCTTTTGGTGCCAGTGCAAGTAGGGGCGGCATTAGCGGATAGCCGTTTTCCGGGGTTTCTGTATGATGACACTGGGGAGAATATCTCGGCAAAAAACCGCTCTTATTGCGAGTTGACAGCGCAGTATTGGGCTTGGAAGAATGCAGATGCAGACTATTATGGATTCTTTCATTACCGGCGGTATCTTTACCCGGATATAAGAGCAAAACGGCCTTACCAAATCGAGAAAAAAGCGGATATTTCTTTATTAAACAGGCTTGGTTATGAGGGCTTTTCGGATTTGATCCAGCAGCATGACCTGATACTTCCAATGGGAGAAAATATGTATCTTCCGGTGCGAGAGCATTATGCAAAAGCGTCATTTCATCATCGTGAGGATTTGGAACTGACAGAGAAGATCGTGAGGGAAATCTCGCCGGGATATGAAACCGCATTAGAGCAATATCTTTCCGGGACAGTTTGTTATTTTGGCAACATTTTTATTATGAAAAAAACTATATTTCAAGAGTATTGCAGTTGGCTGTTTTCTATCTTAGAGGAGTTTGACAGAAGGGCAAATACCGGTAGTTACGGTCCGCAGGAGATGCGGGTGGATGGGTATTTGGGGGAGCGGCTGTTGGGGGTTTTTTATTTACATCAGAGGGATAGACTGGATGTTTTGGAATTGCCCAGGGTGCATTTTGATAAAAGACGGGAGAAACAAGTTCTCTATCAGTTTTTACCGCCAGGGACAAAACGCCGCGCGGCGATAAAGCATCTTTGCAAAGGATGAGGAAAATGGGAAGTACCATACTGTCTCATATGATTTTTGACAGGCTGAATAAAAATGAGACACGAAGTCTTTATTTTCGAGGCGGCGGGTCTGTGGAAAGCCAGCAAATATTGCTCCAGAGCGGCGAAACAGTCTCCTTTGATACCTATTACAACGGGTTTTTCTATTCCAAATATTTGACCTATACCCAGGTTAGGTCCATGACCGCTATGATAGAGGTCAGTGGGACCTGCCGGGTGGAATTGATGGTGACGGACCCTAAAAACAATTCGACCATGTTGGAAGCACAAGAAAACTCCGGTCCCCCCAATAGCCTAACATTTCGCAATATTGACCTTTCAAAGCTACCAGCGGAAGGAATGCTGTATTTTAGGGTAACTGGTATTTCCGATCGGTCGGCAGTCTGCGGCGGCCATTGGGCGGCTGATGTTCCAGCGGAACAGGCGGTCACACTGGCACTGGTGATTTGCACCTATCTGCGGGAAGAATATGTCAAACAAAATATCCGGTTGCTGCAGCAGACGATATTGGCTGAAATGAAAGGTGTGGAGTTGTTTGTTATCGACAACGGGCGGACCCTGGGACATGAAGAAAAGGGAAGGCTCCATATCCTTCCCAACCGAAATTACGGAGGGAGCGGGGGATTCACACGGGGGATCATGGAGGCATCCAAAAGAGGCTTTACCCATGTGCTTCTGATGGACGATGATATTCGGTTTGAGCCCGAGACCATTTACCGAACGATACAGCTTTTTAAGGTGGCGAAACCCCAGAAGAGACCATTGATGATCGGCGGGGCGATGCTGGTGGAGGATAGGCCGACGATGCAGTTTGAATCAGGGGCCTTTTTTGAAAACGGACGGCTGCGGCCGGTGGGCCAAAATTTGGACCTGACAAAGGTGGAGTCCCTGCTGGAAAACAATAAGGAGCAGCATGTCCAATATAACGCCTGGTGGTACTGCTGTTTCCCGGTCTCGATAGCCGAACAGGCCGGGCTTCCGCTGCCTTTCTTTATCAAAAGCGATGATGTGGAATACGGGTTGAGGGCAAAAGCGGATATCCTCCTGTTGAACGGGATCGGTGTTTGGCATGCGGATTTTTCCACCAAATACAGCCCCCACCTGGAGTATTACATCAAGCGCAACGAGTTGGTGGTCAGCGCTCTGCATAAGGAGGGGGACAGTGGCGGAAAGGCTGCCTGGAAGATCCTTCGGGCCTCCAGTAAGGCGCTGTTGCAGGGGGAGCCATCTACTGTGCGGTTTTTACTCAGGGCGGCAAAGGACTTTATGGAAGGACCAGCCTTTTTTGAGGGGACCGATGAAGAGATACTGAACCGGGAACTGGTCGCGATGAAAACGGCCCCCTTCATCAGATCGCGCCTTTTGGCGATACTGGCGTATCCGTTTTTGGTGGCTCCTGTGATCATACCGCTTTTCCTCCGCTATAAGGCGACCCAAAGGCTTTATCTGGAACAGGTGGATAAGATCACGTCCTTCGCCTTTTGGCGGGAGCATTTGGGGATGCCGGAATGAAGCTGTACATCTGTTCCACCTATTATCACGTCTATATCACGTTGTTAAAATATTTTGCCGCGCCCTTTGAGGGCGACCTGGTGATCTGTGACGATATCCCCACAGGGGACGTGCTGGCGGAAAGGGTTCGTGCACATGGGTGGTTCCACAACGTTTGGTTTGTGGAACAGAGCGGCCTCCCAGAGGAGAGGGGGAAGGGGCCGATAGACTGGGCCTTTTTCCAACACAGGCGGCGGGCGAAGCGGCTCAAACCGTTGGTCCCATTTGATCTGGACAGATACACAGATATTTACCTTTACCACGACGGGACCCCCTTAGGGATGTACCTGGCCGATGTGGGACGGAGGTACCATCTAATAGAGGACTCGCTGGATTTTTACCAAAGCCTTTATTCAAGCGCCCAGGCCCGTTGTCTGCATAAGCGAAGCTGGAAATATGGTATCCAGCGGATCTTGAACGCAGGCTACTTTCCGCTGGGGGAATCCCGGCTGTTGATCGATGTGGAGGTCAACGACAGGAATCATTTGCAGATAGCTGGCCAGACCATCATCGAATGTCCCAGGGACAGCCTGGAACAGGCTTTGACGGTGGAACAGAAGGGTAGTCTGTTGGAGATTTTCGGCTGTGATGAACTGGAGATAGGGGAGAGAACGGCACTGATTCTGACCGAGCCTTTGTACCAGGATGGTGTTGTCTCCACCAGAGAGACACAGAAAGAGGTGTACCGAGATATGGTCGCTTCCCTGCGGGAGGATGGATATAGCCCTGTCATTAAGCCCCATCCAAGGGACGAAACAGATTACACCGACCTGGGCTGCCAGGTAGGCCAGCGCTTTTTCCCCATCGAGATGCTTGCTCTTCTTGGAACGAAAAAAATCCCGTGTGCCGCCGCGGTGCGCTCCAGCGGACTCAAGCGGCTGAACACGGATCAAAAAAGATATTTCCCAATCAAGAAAAAGGAGACAGGACTATGAAGATCAGCTATAGGAAACCATTTGTTATTGCGGAGGCGGGGTGCAATCACAAGGGAGAGATGTCCATCGCCAGGGACCTGATCGCCACAGCCGCCCTGTTTTGCAGGGCCGACGCCATCAAATTCCAGAAGCGGTGCAACCGGGAGCTTCTGACGCCGGAGCAGTACGACGCCCCCCATCCAAATCCCGCTAATTCCTATGGAAGGACCTATGGGGAGCACCGGGAGTTTTTGGAGTTCACCGCGGAGCAGCACCGGCAACTGAAGGCGTGGTGCGAGGAGTTTGGCATCATCTACGCCACCTCGGTATGGGACCTGACCTCCGCAAAGGAGATCGCTGCCCTGGAGCCGGAGTTCATCAAGATACCGTCGGCCTGCAACAACCACTTTGTTATGCTCCAGTGGCTGTGTGACAACTACGGCGGGGAGATCCAACTCTCCTTTGGAATGACCTCCCGTGAGGAGGAGCAGCAGATCGTGGACCTGTTTGTGAAAAACGGAAGGGCAAAGGACCTTGTCATCTTTGCCTGCACATCGGGGTACCCTGTTCCGTATCAGGATGTCTGTTTGCTGGAACTTCGGCGCTTGATCGACACGTTTGGCAGCAGTGTCAAAAAGATCGGTTTTTCTGGGCACCACCTGGGCACGGCGGTAGATATCGCGGCCTACACCCTGGGTGCGGAAGTGATCGAACGGCACTACACCATTGACAAGACCTGGAAAGGCACCGACCACGCTGCCTCCCTGGAGCCGGATGAGTTCAAACGCTTGGTAAAGGAAATATCCGATGTCCAAGCCGCCCTTACCTACAAGTCCGACGAGGTCCTCCCCATCGAACAGGTCCAACGGGACAAACTGAAATATCGGGGGGAACGGTAATGGATCGGTACATAGCGTTTATCCCTGTACGGGGCGGCAGCAAGTCTATCCCCCTAAAAAATATACGGGAACTTTGCGGGCGTCCCCTGGTCTACTGGACCCTGGACGCGGCGGTGGATTGCCCAGAAATAGACCGGGTCTATCTCTGTACCGACAGCCCGCAGATACGGGAAAAGGTACAGGAGTATATCGACAGCAGGTGCTGCGGGGAGAAGCTGCGGTGCATCGACCGCCCGGCGGAGACCGCCACCGATACCGCCAGCACCGAATCAGCCATGCTCTACTTTGCCCAGTTCAGGGAGGACTTTGAACATATCCTTCTGATCCAGGCCACCAGCCCGCTGCTGAGGGCGGAGCATCTTTCCGCCGCCATCGCCTGTTATAAGGAGAAGGGGTGGGACAGCCTCCTGTCGGTGGTGCGGCAGAAGCGGTTCTGCTGGCGGCCGGAGGGACAAGGGTATGCCCCTATCAACTACGATTTCCGCAACAGGCCCCGGCGCCAGGAATTCGACGGGTACCTGGTGGAAAATGGAGCCTTCTATCTCAACACACGGGAAGCTCTGCTCCGGGACAAGTGCCGTTTGTCCGGCCAGGTGGGCGCTTACGAGATGGAGGAAGAGACCTATTTTGAGATCGACGAGCCCAGCGACTGGCTCATTACCGAAGGTCTTTTGGGCCGTCGGATCTCCGCTGGGTCCGACTTGGCGGAGCGAGCCAAATCGGTCAAAATGGTGTTGACCGACTGCGACGGCGTTCTCACCGATGGCGGGATGTATTACTCCGAAAACGGGGACGAACTGAAACGGTTCAACACAAAGGACGGCATGGCGGTCCAGCTGCTTCGGGAACACAGGATACGGTTTGGCATCATCACAGGGGAAAAGATCGACCTGGTCCGCCGCCGCGGGGAAAAGGTGAAGGCGGATGAGTGCTGGCTTGGCATCAGCGACAAACTGGCCGTGGTGGACCAGATTTGTGAAAAGTACGGCCTGACCTATGGAGAACTGGCCTATCTTGGGGATGACCTCAACGATGTGGCCGTGCTGAAAAAGGTGGGGCTTCCCTGCAGTGTCCCCAACGGGATGCCAGAGGCAAAGGACGCCGCCCTCTATGTCACAACAACTCCAGGCGGCCAGGGAGCCCTGCGGGAGGTAGTGGAGCAGATCATCCGATACAAAGAAGCAAAGGAATGAGCAAAAAGCGATGCAAAAATATGTGATCCCGAACCAAACCAGCCTGTATCAAGCGCTTCAGCAGATGAATGACCAGCGGGTAAAGTTCCTGGTAGCGGTGGATACCACGGGGAAGGTGCAGGGCACCCTTACTGACGGCGACATACGCCGGGGGATATTGGACCAGATGGGCCTGGACGAGCCGGTGGAGGCAGCTATCTGTAAGGACTTCACCTGGGTAAGCTGCGAGGACGGCCTTTCCCATATCCTGGAGGCGTTCCGTGACGCCCGGATCGGATTCCTGCCGGTGCTGGACAAAGATGGACGGCTGAAGAACATCATCACCCGGCGGGGCTTACAGGTGTTGCTGTTGACCAACAAGGAGTTTTCCATCAGCTTCGATTTCTCGTCGTTGGATGAAGGCATGCTGGAGCACGAGATATTTGCCCGCCCTTGGGGGTTTTACAAGACCACCGTGCTGAACAGCATCTTCCAGTCAAAGGTGATTTACGTGTCGCCAAGGCAGATGCTGAGCCTGCAAAGCCACCGGCGGCGGGAGGAGTATTGGATCGTGGTCCACGGGGAAGGGGTGGTGCAGATCGGCGAGTCTGTCCATCCGGTGGCCCCTGGCGGTACATATTTTATCCCCAAGGGCTGCATCCACCGCCTGGAGAATACCTCCCCTTCGGAAACGCTTATCATTACCGAAGTACAGCTGGGGGATTACTTTGGCGAGGATGATATTTGCAGGTATAGCGACGAATACGGGAGAGCATAGGGGCCGGCAAAAGGTTAGGGGACAGTGAGTTTGGCAGCGATAGCAAGGCTTATGCAGCATTTTTAAACGCTCTGCAGCCAAGAGATATGCGGGATCATCAAAGCTGTTCGAATTAATGTATCAAAAGAATAAAGTAAGGACGACCGTCATGAAAAAATATGATTACCTGATCGTAGGTTGTGGACTGTTTGGGGCCGTTTTTGCAGCCGAGGCAACGGCAAAGGGAAAAACATGCCTGCTTATCGACAGAAGGCCGCATATCGGGGGGAACTGTTATACAGAGGAGCAAGAGGGGATCCAGGTCCATAAATATGGCGCCCATATCTTCCGAACGGCGAAACAGTCGATATGGGAATATGTTGGACGTTTTGCCCGGTTCAATCATTTTATTAACTGCCCGATCGCAAACTATAGGGGCGAGATATACAACATGCCCTTTAACATGAATACCTTCAACCGGATGTGGGGTGTCATCACCCCGGAGGAGGCCAGGGAAAAGATCGCCTGCCAAAGCGGAGAGATCAGACATGCCCCTAAAAATCTGGAAGAGCATGTGATCAGTATGGTAGGCAGAGATGTTTACGAGAAGCTGGTAAAGGGGTACACCGAGAAGCAGTGGGGACGGAAATGCACAGAACTTCCCACTTCTATCATCCGCAGGCTGCCAGTTCGGTTCCGATATGATAATAACTACTTTAATGACCCATACCAGGGTATCCCCGTTGGCGGCTATACCCAGATCATAGAAAAGATGCTGGATGGCTGCGACGTGCAGCTAAATATAGACTACTGCGCCGACCCCGAAACATACAGGGCGCTTGCAAAAACGGTCATATATACTGGCGCCATAGACGAATTTTTTGATTACCGCTACGGTGCCCTGGAGTATCGCAGTCTGAGGTTTGAGCACGAGTGTTTGGATTGCGATAACTACCAGGGAGTTGCCGTTGTAAACTATACCGATGCGGAAACGCCCTTTACCCGCATCATTGAGCACAAGCACTTTGAGTTTGGACAGCAGGAAAAGACGATCATTACCCGGGAATATCCTGTCGAATGGAAGCAGGGCATGGAGCCCTACTACCCCATCAATGACACCAAAAACCAGGAAAAGTACAGACAATATCTGGCTTTAGCAGAACAGGAGAAGGACCTTTACTTTGGCGGCCGTCTGGGTGAGTATCAATATTATGATATGCAGGATACGATCGCGTCGGCGTTGGCGCTGGCAAAAAGATTACTGTGAATCGAGTTTTTTGAGAGGGTTGTGCTGTGATGGATGTGCAAAAGATACTCTTGCCTAAAGTGGGGATATGTACAACAAACACGATGTATTTTCATTCAAAGGATGGAAATATATTCAATTTAGGAAAAGGATACATTGAGTTCCAAAGAAACGATACCGCCATATTTGACACCTTCTTTAACTCCTTTTCCATCGGAAAATGGAGAAAATACACGGTTATTCAAGACCTGTCTGTGCAGTTAGACATGTACGGTGATCTTACTGTGACACTTTCCCATAAGGAACGTATCAATAACGCCATCTTCACCCATACCCTGCTGGTAAAGCATTTCTCCTTAAAGGGACGTGAAACCGTCACATTGGAATTCCCGATGGAGTATTCCACTGGGATGTATTGCTTTTCTATCCAGGCCCAGGAGGACGGCGCTTGCTTTTATGGTGGGAAGTACATCACCAACATTTCGGAAGAAAATATCAATCCGGTCCATATCGGGCTGGCTATCTGCACCTATAAAAAGGACGCCTACATTCGAAAAAATATCGGCAGCCTAAATCAGGAAATCCTCCAAAATGAAATGGCGTCTGCCCACGGACATCTTTCGGTGTTTATTGCGGACAATGCCCAATCGCTGGATATCTCCGACATGATAAATGATTCGGTTCGAGTTTATCCAAACCTAAATGTGGGGGGAACAGGTGGTTTTACACGAGCACTGCTGGAGATCCTCCAGCGTGAACAGGAGGACAAACTCACCCATGTGATCTTTACCGACGATGATATTGTGTTTGAACCGGATGTTTTTGCCAGGACCTATGCCCTGCTGGCGTGTCTGAAGCCAGAGTATCAGCACTGTACCGTTGGTGGAGCGACGCTAAGACTGGAAGCGATGCACATCCAGCACACCAGAGGGGATTGCTGGAATGGCGGGCTGGGAGCGCAGCAAAATATGAAAGCAGGGTATGACCTGTCCAAGATCGACTTCCTGCTAAAAAATGAACTGGAAGAACGGGTGCAGTATAATGCATGGCTCTTTTCCTGTGTCCCGTTGAAAACCGTTCATCGGATCGGTCTGCCGCTGCCCATCTTTATCCATCGGGACGATGTGGAATATGGCCTGCGCAACGGTGCGCCGGTGATCCATGTAAACGGGATCGGCGCATGGCATTCCTTTGGTGCCGTTTATCCTGGCGCAAATGAGTATTATGATATGCGGAACCTGTTGATTACAAACGCCTTGCATTATCCCAATATAGGCGAAAAAGCAGTGCTTCGCTTTGTGAAAAAGCGGATCAAAAACTCGCTGCTGCGATTCCGTTACCGTGAAGCTGACCTGATATTCCGGGGTATTGAGGATTTTTGTAAAGGTGTCGACTGGCTAAAGGAACAGGACCCGGTGGCGCTCCACAAGGAGATCACACAGATCGGTTACAAGCCGGTTCCCCAGGAAGAACTGCCTGTCCCCATCAATTATCCGGCTTTTTGGTCCAGCTTTCGCTTTGCCGAAAGCAAGCGGCATCGTCTGCGCCGGAAACTGACGATAAACGGATGGCTGGGAAGGTCCAAAAAGACAACGACTGTATCGCTGCTGTACAGCCGCCCGATCAACTTCTTCCGTGTCAAGCGGGCCTTGCAGTACAACCAAAGCAACGATACTGGAATATTGACAGAAAAAAACTATCACGAATTGTTCCGTATCCTTTGCCAATATATCAGGACCCGGCGGTTGCTCTATAGAAAGATGCGGACCGCAGCGGAAGAATACCGAACCAGGTATCGGGAGATGACCAGCGAAGGCTTCTGGAGAAGGTATTTGAAGCTGGAAGAAGGAGCGGCGAAGGAAGAACACACCCAGTGCCCTCCAACAGAAAAAGTGATCAAGGGTTCTTTTTTGCAAAAGCATTTTCCTAAAGTGTGGGGAAAAATCTACCAAATGGCGCATCCGCACCCCTATTCCTATCGTGCCGCATTAGGAACACATCTAAAAATTATTGGATGCAGGCTTCTGAAAAAACTTCATTTAAGTTCTCTAAGTTCCAGAATGAAGCAAATTCAGCAGGCAAAAGGCCGACATACTGGGGAACGTTGTTTTATCATTGGAAATGGCCCTAGTTTGCGGCTTGAGGATTTGGAGAAGTTAAGGTCAAACAACGAATACACATTTGCATCAAATGGTATTTTCTTGCTATTTGACCAGACAGAATGGCGGCCGACATATTATACTTGTATCGATTCTGGAGGCTTTCAAAAGCTGGCACAGATGTATGATGTGTCCTGTGGTGAATTCCCAGAAAAGGAAGCATACCTTTCCTCGAAGATCCAGCCCAAGCGATTGACTGGGAAAGAACGTTTTTGCTACATAGACCATGGAAATCATACAAAAACTCGCATGCTCACCAGGAATATGAAACGAGAAGGCGATGTGTCAGTCACAGTCTACGACATGTTTACAGTCACAAATATGGCGATCGAGATAGCGATGTATATGGGCTTTCGTGAAATATATCTGCTAGGGGTAGACTGTGATTATTCAAAGGACAGGATACACGTTGTGGAAACGAGCCTGGATGATCATATCCGCCACAACCTAGGAAAGCGCCGGATGATGGATTATACAGTCAGCTTCATGCGGGACGCCTATGCCTGTATGGAGCATGCCGCCAGAAAGGAAGGGGTAAAAATATACAATGCGACCCGAGGCGGAAAGCTGGAAGCCTTTGAACGGGTAGACTTTGATTCCATCGAGTTTAAATAATTGATAGGTTGGGGATGCCGAAATGAATTTTCCCATTTTAGATAAACAAAAACAGCACCGATTCCTTTTTGAGGAGTTGGTAAAGCGGGATTTTAAGAAGAAGTATAAGCGCACAGTACTTGGCATGGCGTGGAGCATTCTTTCTCCCTTGCTCCAGCTGGCAGTGATGACACTGGTCTTCACCCAGTTTTTTGGGAGAAATACGCCCCATTATATGATCTACATCTTTTGCGGCAACCTGGTTTTTTCCTTTTTCAGTGACGCTACCAAAGGTGGTATGGGTACGATCATGGGGAACTCGGGCATCTTTACAAAGGTGAACGTGCCGAAGTATTTATTTCTCTTATCCAGAAATGTTCAGGCATTCATCAATTTTTGTCTTGTGCTCATTGTGTTTTTCATATTTGTTGCCCTGGATGGCCTTCCTTTTAACTGGAAGTTTATTTGTCTTCTGTATCCCATCGGTAGTCTTATTTTATTCAACATCGGTATTGGGATGATCTTATCCGCTCTTTTTGTATTCTTCCGGGATATTCAATATCTTTATGATGTGTTCATGATGCTATTGATGTATATGTCCGCCATCTTCTATACCATTGACCGGTACAGCTATACAACACAATGTCTGTTTCTCCTTAACCCGATCTATCTTTTCGTCCGGTATTTTCGCAAAATTGTTATTGAAGCGACAATACCAACTGTCTGGTTCCATCTTCTGATGGCGGCGGATGTTATAATCGTTTTGGGTTTAGGCTGCTGGATATACAAAAAATACAATACCAGGTTTTTGTACTATGTTTAGCCTGCTATGGGAGAGGGGCTGTTGATGTGGGGACAAAAAAGAATGATAGAAATGGCTTAGTTGATATCATGAGGCTGGTGTTCACTTTTCTTGTTATGATGTTCCATTTCTACAGCCGTGACAAACGCCACTTTGCAGGTGGCGCGCTGGGGGTAGAGTTCTTTGTCATCCTTTCGGGCTACTTGTTCTATTCCGCCTGGGAGCGCCGCCATAAAACATTGGTCACTCTCCAAGAACGCAGAAATTATTGGATGCAGTACATAAAAAAACGGTATATCCGATTTTTCTGGTATTCTCTGGTTGCGTTTGTGATTGCGTTTCTTGTTGTGTTTATTTGGCGGGAGCATTTGTACCATCCTGCCAGGATCATCGACAGATTGTCCGGCGATGTTTGGGAGATACTGCTTGTAAGCATGAACGGTCTGAACCGGGGAAAAGGTCTGTTAAATGCTCCCGCGTGGACGCTGAGCAGTATGCTGATCGTGGAGTTTTTTATCCTGGGGATGCTTGTCTACTGGGAGGAGTTGTTTTTATACCTGCTTATGCCGCTAAGTTTGCTATGCGGGACCGGTTATTGGGCCAATATGGATACTCCAGAAACGGCATTCATGCAATTTACCACATTCGCTACGATACGTGTCTACCTTCTTACCTGCTTTGGTATTCTTACATATAAGCTGTGCGAAAAAGTAAAGCAGATACACTGGTCCAAGGCGGGGGAAATAATATTGACTGTAGCGGAACTAATGGGGTACTCTGTTTGTGTTTGGATCGCATGCCAGAGAAGCGGTAGAAATTATCAGTTTTGCTTTATCGTCATCATGGCGCTTACGATTTCGGCCAGCTTTTCCAGGAAAAGCTTAGCTGGGAGGTACCTCCCAGCTAATGGTCTTACCGGCTTCTGTGCGGAATTTTCGCTCAGCCTATACTTGACCCATCGTTCCATGTTGTATCTATTCCAGTATATCTATCGTGATGACTTGAACGAATTATACCGTCAAAAATTTGTATTTATTTTTTGCGCGTTGATACTGGCGTTGGTGTACACAATTTTTATGCGAGGAATGTTCAAAGTGCTTCCAATCATAAAAGATAAGATCAAATCTGTAGTAATGCAGGAGCAGATATGAGTGTTTTAGAAGTAAAAAACGTCTCCATCCGCTACATGACCGGAGACTTCAAGGATATCGGCCTAAAAGAATACCTGATGCGGAGGGCAAAGAACAACTACCACGTTCGGGAGTTCTGGGCGGATCGGGATATCACTTTTTCTTTGGAAAAAGGCGACATGCTGGGCATCATCGGCACCAACGGGGCGGGGAAATCCACCCTGTTAAAGGCCGTTTCCGGCATCATGGAACCCACGAAAGGCTACGTTAAACGCGAGGGCAGCATCGCCGCCCTGCTGGAATTAGCCAGCGGCTTCGACGGAGACCTCACCGTCCGGGAAAACACCTATCTCCGGGGGGCCATGCTGGGATATACCCGGAAGTTCATGGACGAGACCTACCGGCAGATCATCGAGTTTGCGGAACTCGCAGACTTCCAGGACCGTCCTTTCAAACAGCTGTCCTCCGGCATGAAGTCCCGCCTGGCCTTTTCCATCGCCTCCCTGGTCCAGCCAGATATCCTCATCCTGGACGAGGTGCTGAGTGTCGGCGACGGCGCCTTCCGAAAAAAGAGCGAAACCAAGATGCGAGAGATCATCCAGGGCGGAGCCACCACCATCCTGGTGAGCCACTCAGTCCAGCAGGTCCGGGAACTGTGCAATAAGGTCCTCTGGCTGGAGAAGGGGGAGCAGGTGGCCTTCGGGGAGACGGGTATTCTTTGTGACCTCTATCAGCGGTTCTTGGATAGGGATATCACGCTTCAGCAAGCAAAGGATGCTATCGATACTTTGCAGGTAAAATAATTTATTCTGATATCATTAATCAGCTTTTTAACTAAATATTAATTCGATTAGAATACAAAAGCCTTCGATTTGAGGCGGAAATCATCAAGGAGCCTTGAAAACATAGGAGCATCCCTATCAGTTCAAAAGAGCCTATCCCAATGATCTATACGCATCTCGCTTGCATCCTTTCCACCGGGTTTTACAAAATCTTTAGCAAGCGATAAAAGCCTGCTTGCGGTTTTGCTCTTGTCTGGTGGAATATCTTACTATGCGATTTGCGAAGATACCATTCCGGGATAGGCTCTAAACGTGAAAGGAAAAGCGTGTCTGTCTAAAAAAGAGAAACAATCGGATCGTAGTTCAGTAGTCGTTCACCCCAACAGCGCGTCCAAAGTCGCCGCCCCCCGCGCAGCGCACCCATCGCTGTCACCAAAGGGCATCGCCTCGCTGGAAAGATACCCGTCATACCCAATATCACGCAGCGCCTCCAAAATGGGGTGGTAATCGATGTGGCCCATGCCCGGAGCCGCCCGGTTGGAATCCGGCACGTGCATGTGTCCCAGCAGGGGGCCAGCCTGGCGCAGGGCGGCGGCCATGTCCGCATCCTCAATATTCATATGGAACAGGTCAGCCAGGATAAAGGCATCCTGTAGCCCGTGGCGTTTAATGAACCGCACCGTGTCAGGCACATTCAGCAAAGTGTCGGCTTCGTAGCGGTTGATAGGCTCGATGCACAGGTGGACACCGTGACATTTGGCGAAGGCGGTAAGGGCACGCACGCTTTCCGCCAGGCGGGCCAGGTTGTCCTCCAGCCGCTCGCCGTCGGCCAGCGGCCCGCGGATATATCCGATAGGCATGTTGCAGGGAGCAAAGATAGCGGCCTTCTCGATCTCACGGCAATAGGTCTCCACCGAGCGCCGCCGCACCGACTCATCCGCGCTGGAAAAGTTCACCCCCTGGTCCTTTAGGCAGATGGAGATCATCATCCCCACCTCCAGGCCGTGGGCATCCAGCAGGCCCTTGATGGTACGGAACTCTTCGGCGCTTTTCACGTCGGTGAACAGGTCCACTCCGTCGTAACCGGCCTTTTTTACCTTGGCAAACATGACGTCCCACTCGGCTGTGTTGGCGCCGCTGTAGACGATGGGGCCGAAATCGGTGGCATACACAGCCACAGACAATCCTTTTTTCATATGTCGATCACCTCGTTCATGATTTCGATGCACAGGGGCAGGTCCTTTTGCGGCTCGTATTCGTAGTAGACCCACATCCTCCCTTTGTTGGGTCCTGCGGCAGCGCCCTGCTGCACACAGCGGAAGCCGTGTTCCTCCAGCTGGCGGTGGGCCGGCTCCAGATGGTCCACGGAAAATTTCAGATGATGGAGACCGGGGCCGTGATCCCGGAGAAAGTCGCTCCAGATGCTGTCTCCAAGTAGTGGCTGGATCACCTCCAGTTCGATACCGCCAAGGCGGAAAAAGCAGAACCGGGCGGTAAAATCGCCGGGTTTTCCCTGGTATTCCCGCAGACAGCCTTCCTCGCCGGCGGGGGGATACTCCACCGTGCGGAAAGGGCGGATGCCCAGCAGGGACTGGAATTTCTCCAGGGTCTGATCTAGGTCGGAAACCACCATCCCCACCTGGACCACGTTGCGGAACAATGTCTTGTCCATGGCGTCCTCCTTTGTCAAAGGGTCAGTGTATGTCCGTTTTGGAACAGACGGATCTTTTGGCAGGCAACACGATACACCGCTTCACGGGCGGTGCCCAGTGTCCGGGGCGGCTGGAAAGGCATGGGGTCCTGGTCCAGCACGCGCTTCATCTCTTGGCAGAAGGCGTACTTCAGGTCGGTGCCCACATTGAATTTACGGATGCCGTTTTCAATGGCCTCCCGGCTCATATCCGGGGGAAGGTCGCTGCCGCCGTGGAGCACGATGGGCACCGTCACTTTCTCCCGGATGCGTCTGAGCCGCTCCATGTCCAGCACAGGCGGCCGCAGGTATTTGCCGTGGCAGTTGCCGATGGCGACAGCCAGGGAGTCTATGCCGGTGCGGGCGGCGAACTCGGCGGCCAGGTCCGGGTCGGTGAAAAATTCCATGGCTTCCGCCTCCACATCCTCAATGCCGGCAAGGCTGCCTAATTCCCCTTCCACCGAGACACCTGCCTCCCGGGCCATCTCCACCACGGTCCTGGTCAGTTGGACATTCTCCTCGTAGGGAAGAGCCGAACCGTCCACCATCACCGAAATGCCAAGCTGGATACATCGCCGGATGTTATCCAGCTTTTTGCCGTGGTCCAGGGTCACGGCGATGGGCAGGCTGCTGCGCCGGGCGGCGGTTTTGGCGATGGTAGACAGCATCTCCAGACCGGCAAATTCCAGCATGGGCTCCCCAAGCATGAGGATGACCGGCATGCGGGTGGCTTCGGCGGCTTGTACCACCGCCTGTGTGTATTCCATGTTGTGCACGTTGAAGGCCCCGATGGCCATAGGCTGACCGGCGGGCAGCAGCTGGTACAGCTGTTTGGTGGTGACAAGGGACATAAGCGGCTCCTTTCTGTAAGAGGGTCAAAAGGCGGACCGTTGGGCCATGACAGATCGCCCCCCGCTACGTCTCGGCCTCGGGCTCCCGTCCTTCCACGGCGTGGCAGAAGCGATGAAAAGAATGCTCGATGCCGTCGGGCTGGCGGAAGATAGCCGGGTAGCCCAGCACCAGCCAGTTGGCGCCGGCCTCCTTCAGGGCGCGGCCGGTGGCGGCGTCGATGCCCCCGTCCACCGAGATGACAAAGTCCAGCCCCTGTTCCCGCCGCATCCGGTCCAGCTGGGCTACCGTGTCCAGGCTGTGGGGGATGAAAGCCTGGCCGGAGAAGCCGGGCTCGATGCTCATCACCAGCACCAGTTCCACATAGGGCAGCACCGGAAGCAGGTCCTCCGGTGTCTCGCTGGGGTTGAGGGCGACGCCGGCTTTCATGCCCGCCTCATGGATGGCCGCCGCCATGCGATGACAGAAGGGGGTGGCGCTGCGGTGGAAGGTGACATAGTCCACGCCGATGGACCCAAGGCGGGGGATATACCGCTCCGGCTCGCTGGTCATCAGGTGCACGTCCAGCACCGCCTGGGGCCAACGGGCACGGATGGCCCCGGCGGTGTCCAGGCTCAGGCACAGGTTGGGCACATAATGGCCATCCATGATGTCAAAATGCAGGGTGTTCAGACCGCACCGCAGCAGCTGGGCAATATCCCCCCCTAAGGCAAGCTGGTCGGCGCAGGCAAGGGATGGTGTATAGTTCATGGCGGGCACTCCTTCCAAAGCCATAAAAAGAGGCAGCCGCTCCGCCCCCGGTGAAGCGGCTGCCTGGGGAACCGTTCCGTGGTCTGTTAAAACACTGCCTCGGGATCGTAGTAGTCGTTCACCGTGCTGGCGTCGATCTTGATGGGAGGCAGGTTCACGTCGTTGTCCACGATCTTGCCGGTGGTCAGGTATTCGTAGGCCATATCCAGGGAGTAGGGGAACTCCACCACCTTCCGGGCGGTGCCGTACAGCTTGCCGGCCATGACCGATTCCAGGGCGTCCTTCTGGCCGTCGTAGCCCACCACCTTGATGTCATCACGGCCTGCGGCCTCCAGCACCTGGCAGACCCCAAGGGCCATCTCGTCATTGTGGCAGAACACGCCGTCCAGGTCGGGGTTGGCCTGGAGCAGGTTCTCAAAGATCTCCACCGCCTTTACACGCTGGAAGTCGGCCACCTGCATGTCCACCACGTTGATCTTGGCGCCCTTGGTGGCTTCGTCAAAGCCCTGCTGGCGCAGCTCGGCGCCGGTGTTGCCGGCCGGGCCCATCAGGATGACGATGTCGCCGCCCTCTTCCCCCAGGGCCTCCAGCATCAGTTCGCCGCACACCTTTCCGCCGGCGATCTCGTCGTTGATGACACGGCCGATCTGCACCGATTCATCTGTCAGCACACGGTCAAAGCACAGCACGGGGAAACCGGCCTCGGTAGCCGTTTGCAGGATGGGGACCAGGGTGGGGGACTGGTGGGCGGCTACCAGGATGATATCCACGTCCTTGGCCATCAGGTCCTCCAGGTCAGCGATCTGCTTCTGGGCGTTCAGCTGGCCGTCGGTGACGATGATCTGGCAATCCGGGTGTTCGGCGGCCCAGGCGTCGATGAGCACCTGGCCGGCCTGGCGCACCGGGTGGCCCATAAAAGGCTGGGAGATGCCGATGACATACTTGTCGCCGTTTTTGGGCGGCAGCAGTTCTGTGGCGGAGCCGGACGCCGGAGTGCTGGAGGGCGCTGCGGAAGATGCGGGCGGGGTGCTGGATGCGGGTGCCTGGGAGGACGGTGTGCCGCCGCAGGCGGCCAGTGCCAGCATCAAGGCGAGTGCAAGGACAAAGGACACACATTTTTTCATGGTTTTTACCTCCATCGTTATTGATAATTTGATCGCTCAAATTATGCCCTTATTTGCGCTTGGGGCTGCTCATCACAACCGCCAGGATGATGATCATGCCCTGGATGATCTGCTGCAGCTGGTAGGGCGCGCCCACCAGGTTCAGCACGTTGTTGATGATGCCGATGACAAAGATGCCCATGATGTTGAACAGCACGTTGCCGCGGCCGCCGCTCATCTTGGTGCCGCCCACCACCACGGCGGCCACCACGTACATGCCCAGGGCGTTGCCGGCGGTGGGGTCGCCGCACATGGAGCGGCTGAACATGAAGATACCGGCGATGGCCGCCGTCAGGCCGCTGAGGAGATAGGCCACCACCCGCACCAGGGAAACATTGACGCCGGAGATGTAGCTGACCTCCTCGTTGCCGCCCAGGGCGAAGATGTACCGGCCCATTTTGGTGCGGGTAGTGAACACCCAGAACAGGAGGTAGAAGGCCAGCATGATGAGGAACATCACCGGGAACACCAGCACCTTGGGGATGACGGTGACCTTCCACTGGGCCAGGTTGGTCAAAAAGCTGTATTTGGCCAGGGAGGAGCCGGGCACGATGACGGTTCGGTTGCCGGACACCAGCATGGCCATGCCGAAGCACACCACCTGCATCCCCATGGTCACCACAAAGGATTCGATCTTCCAGACGCTGAGGATGACGCCGTTGACCAGGCCCACCGCCATGCCGGAGAGCAGGACGATGAGTATGATCAGCGGGGTGGGCACCTCCTTGACCATCAGCACGGCGGTGATGACGGTGGTCATGCTCACGTTGCCGATGATGGAAAGATCAATATTGCCGGTGATGATGACGATGCACATGCCCAGGGAGGCAAAGCCCATGATGGTCACCTGGCGGAAGATATTGGTCAGGTTCGAGGCGCTTAAAAAGCTGCCCTGGGTGATGACCGAAGCCACAATAACCACCAGGATCAGGCCGATGGCGGACCCCACCTGGGAAAGATCCACCTTGCGTGGATCCAGCAGTTTCGATTTCGTCTCCATAGATACTTCCTCATTCCTTCATAGAATAGCTGGCGATGGTCTCTTCGTCCATCTCGCTCTCCGCCAGTTCCTTGACGATGCGTCCCCCGCTCATCACGTAGATGCGGTTGCTGAGGCCGATGACCTCCGGCAGTTCGGAACTGACCACGATGATGGCCTTGCCCTGGCGGGCCAGGTCGTCCAGGATGTTGTAAAACTCCTGCTTGGTGCCAACGTCGATGCCCTTGGTGGGCTCGTCGCAGATGAGCAGCTGGGGCTGCGCCAGCAGCCATTTGCTCAGGATCACCTTCTGCTGGTTGCCGCCGGACAGGTTGCCCGCCTCCTGCTTGGGGCCGGGGGTCTTGACCGACAGCTGCTGGATGGACTGGTCCACCAGCTTGGCCTCCTCCTTGCGGTCCACAAAGCCAAGGCAGCTCAGCTTATCCAGAATGGCGAAGGAGGTGTTGAAGCCCACGCTCTTGTTGAGGATGAGCCCGGTGGTCTTGCGGTCCTCGGTGACGAACCCCAGGCCGCTGCGGATGGCGTCCTTTGGCTTTTTGATCTCCACCTGCCTGCCGCCTATGGTGACGGTGCCGGCGCTTTTGCGGCGGTAGCCGAACAGCGATTCCATCAGTTCGCTGCGGCCGGAGCCCACCAAACCCGCGAAGCCCACGATCTCGCCTGCGTGTACAGTGAAGGAACAGTCGGTCACCACATCGTTGCACAGCCCCTCCACACGCAGCACTTCCTGGCCGACGGGCCGGTCCTTGGGGCGGTACACCTTGCCGATATCCCGTCCCACCATCATGGAGACCAGTTTGTCCACCGTCACGTTCCCGATGTCCTCCTGGCCCACATAGTGGCCGTCCTTGAACACCACCACCCGGTCGCCGATCTCGAACAGTTCCTTCAGGCGGTGGGAGATGTAGATGAAGGACTTCCCCTGCTTTTTCAGCTTGTTGATGATCTCGAACAGCTTCAACAGTTCGCTGTCGGTGATGGAGGCGGAGGGCTCGTCCAGGATCATGATCCTGGTGCCCACCGAGTAGGCCTTGGCGATCTCCACCATCTGGGACTGGGAGGAATTCAGCGTTTCCACCCGGGCGGTGGGCTTGATGTGCATGCCCAGGTCGTCCAGTATCCGCTGGGTGTCCTGGTTCAGCTTCCTAAAGTCCACAAAGCCGCCGGCCTTCATGGGGAAGCGCCCAAAATAGATGTTCTCCGCCACCGAGAGGTTTTTCATCAGCTTATGTTCCTGGTACACCACGCTGAACCCTGCCTTGATGGCGTCCAGCGGGCCTTTAAAGTGGACCTGCTGGCCGTTCAGGATGATCTCCCCCTCGTCCGGGGTGTAGACGCCGGATAGTATCTTGATCAGCGTGGATTTGCCGGCGCCGTTTTCCCCCACCAGGCAGACCACTTCCCCTTCCCGCAGTTCCAAGTGCACCTTGTCCAGGGCACGCACGCCGGGAAACAGCTTGGTGATCCCCCGCACCTCCAGGATCGGTTCGCCCATCGTATCACCTCATTTTGTAGGAGTGACAATTCCAAAAATAACTGAAAATGATTTCTGAAATTGTTTTCGCAGTTATTAGAATAATCGCGCCTCGCAAAAATGTCAATAGAAAACAGGATTATTCAATTATTTTTAGATATTTTGATATTTTTTGAAAGTTTGATTTAGTAAAACTGCCGGTGTATCAAAAAATGGAAGAGTTTTCGCCCTAAATACACAAGAAAATTCATCCAAAACAGTTGACAAGAACCTGAATAAACGGTAAAATTTAGAAAACGTTTTCAAAAATCCGCCCTCCGGGCGCTGTTTTCCGGGCACAGACATGTGCGTGACGGACGGCGCGTTTTTCACCGCAGGCAAGGGGATGCTGGTATGCTGACGTTTTAACGAAAAAGGGGGATAAGACCCATGCAAACACAGTTCAAGCTGATCATAGGATGCGACCTGGCTGCCTACGATTTCAAAAACCGCGCCATCGAGGCACTGCGGGCCCGTGGCTACGACGTGACCGACGTAGGCTGCTGGAGCGCCCGGGAGGGGGATTACCCCCAGGTGGCCGAGGAGGTGGCCACCCGTGTGGTGGCGGGGGAGTTCCACAGGGGCCTGCTGCTCTGCGGAACCGGCCAGGGCATGGCCATGGCGGCCAACAAGGTGAAGGGAGCCCGGGCGGCCCTGTGTTACGAGGAACTTACCGCATTGATGAGCCGTGAACATAACAATTCCAACATCCTGGCCAGCGGCGCCTGGCTGGTCAGCCTGGAGAAGTACCTGGACGTGGTGGAGGTCTGGCTGTTCGGCAAGTACAACGGCGGCCGTCATGATGTCCGCATCAATTACATGCTGGAGATGGAGAACAAGCGCTGAACAAAACGGGCAAAAGCGCGGCCAGGGCCGGTTGACGTGTTTTTACGTCAGCGATCCTTTGGGCCGCGCTTTTATATCCGGTTTTCGTAGATTTTTACAACTTTATTTGTCATAAACGGGTGTTTCTCCGTGTTTTTGCAGAGGGCGTTTTTCCGCCGGACATCGAGGAATACGGGACAATCGTCCATTTTCCTTAGATTACTTGCAAACCATGGAAAATTCCTTTAGAATATAACTAAATCCGACATATGACGTTGGAACTGTGTTTATACATCCTGTAACAAGTAAAGGGATTGTGGAAATAGCGTGGTAGACCCGCCTTTAAGCATGGCATAACCTGCTGAATCACCTTTGTCAATGGAGGAAATCGTTATGAAAGCCTGTACGATCCGTGATGTCGCTCAGCTAGCCGGCGTTTCCATCAGTTCCGTGTCCCGCTATCTGAAGGACCCCACCAGCATCAATCCCATCGCCTCGGTGGCGGTACAGGACGCCATCAAGGAACTGAACTACGTGCCGAACCCCTTCGCCCAGAACCTCAAACGGGAGAACAACAAGGTCATCGCCATCCTGCTGCCGGATATCTCCCACGACTTCTTTGCCAAGGTCTGCCGGGCGCTGGAGGTCCTGTTCTATCAGAACAACTACCTGGTGATGATCTGCGATACCGACGACGACCCGGTGAAGGAGCGCTTTTATATCGAGGAGATGCTGAAAAACCGGGCAGCGGGGATCCTGATCGCCTCCTGCGGCGGCAATTCGGACTACCTGAGCAAGGTGCTGGCGGAAAACGACCATATCATGCTGTATGACCGCATCGTGGACGGCGTGAAAGCCAACCTGGTGTGCGAGAACAACCAGGAGGCGGGGATGCAGCTTGCCGCCCACCTTATCGGCAAAGGGCACCGCCGGTTCGCGGTGGTGACAGGCAACCGGTGCTCCTCCAATACCCAGCGCCGCCTCCTGGGTATCCGCCAAGCCTGCGCCCAGGCAGGGGTGGCTTTGGATGAACGGTATGTGTTCCAGGATGTCTCCGACCGTAAGGTGGTGGAAAAAGTGCTGGCAAGCCTGATACGTGACCCCCAGGCCCCCCGGTGCTTTATCGCCTGTAACCCCCGCCTGATGGACAGCCTGGTGGTGGCGGCCAATAAACAGCACCTGGACGTCCCCGGCCAGGTAACGCTGGCAGGCTTTACCAACGACGACCCAAGAGAACTCTATGGCGTGCCGGTGTGCAGTATGCGCCAGGACCCCTACCAGGTGGGGATGAAAACAGGGGAAATGATGCTGCGAATGATCAAGAATAAAACAAAGGGCAGAACAGCAAAGCAGGTCCTGCTGCCAATGAGATTGTACGAGTGAGGGGCCGTCCGTCCCCAGTAATGTATGCCGCATGCCCCCCGCCGCTCCCGCCGCAGCGGCCCCGCAGGCCCAAAGGGCCGGAGGGGCAACACCCCCCGCAGGGAACTTCCAATAGCTCCGCAGGAATAAGAGGGTCCGGGGCGTTTGCCCCGGCCTTATTTTAGCGTTCTTTCGCTTCCTTTCTGGCAAGATAGAAAGGAAGGGCACCACGCACCCACAAAACCCAGAAAGAAAATCCAAGGTATCCCATCCAAGCATGAGGCACCCGCTATCGCCCGCAAAATCTACCGCCTAGCACACACCATCAATCCGCCGCTTGACGGCGGGCCCGCTGCATTACACACCGCAGGGGGATTCTCAAGGGTGACCGGTCACGCAGCGAAGCGGAGTGGCGAAAGCCCCGGTGGGGCTTTCGAGGTCAATTTCCCGACCGTAGGGAGGGATGAACCCCTTGAGTCGCTCTTTGCCTTCTTTCTGTCGATACAGAAAGAAGGGCCCCGCCGGCGAGGCGCTCGAAGAGACGCCTTTCAAAATAACAGGAAA
>JAAWLY010000012.1 GCA_022798155.1 Lawsonibacter sp.
GGAGGTGCCCGTCATCTCGGTGATTACCGGGGAGGGGGGCAGCGGCGGGGCGCTGGCCCTGGCCGTGGCCAACCGGGTGCTCATGCTGGAGCACGCGGTCTACTCCGTCCTCTCCCCCGAGGGCTTCGCCTCCATTTTGTGGAAGGACGCCTCCCGGGCGGGGGAAGCCTGCGCCGTGATGAAGCTCACCGCCCAGGACCTGCGCCGGGGCGGGATTGTCCAGGGGGTGCTGCGGGAGCCCGAGGGCGGGGCCCACACCGACTGGCCGGCCATCTTCCGCACGCTGGACGCCGCCCTGGTGAAGGAGCTGGCCGGGCTGGAGAAGCTGAAGGGCCCGGCCCTGGCAAAGCAGAGATATGACATGTTCCGGGCCATGGGGCAGGGTCTGCCCCCGGCCAGGGAGGAGGAGCCATGAGCGCGCCCCGGATTTTAGCCACCGGCCGGTGTCTGCCCCAGCGGGTGGTGACCAACGAGGAGCTGAGCCGGAGGGTGGACACCTCGGATGAGTGGGTATTCAGCCGCACCGGTATCCGCAGCCGGCATTTCTGCGTGGAGGAGACCGGCCTTGATTTAGCGGCGAAGGCCGCCTGCCAGGCCATGGACCGGGCGGGGGTCACGGTGGCGGACGTCGGGGTATGCATTGTGGCCACCTTCACCCCCGACCACGCCAGCCCCTCCACCGCCTGCCTGCTCCAGCGGGAGCTGGGGCTGGAGGAGGACACAGTCTGCTTTGATGTAAACGCCGCCTGTGCCGGCTTTCTCTACGGCCTGAAAACCGCCCACGCCCTGCTGAGCGATTCCCCCCGGCCCTGCGCCCTGATTGTGGGGGCGGAGGTCATCAGCCGGGTGATGGACATGACCGACCGGAACACCTGCGTCCTCTTTGGGGACGGGGCGGGGGCGGCGGTGGTCCGGAGGGAGGAGAGCCGCATCTGGCACACCGTATTTGGCACGCGGGGCGACCGGTCCAGCATCCGGGTTCAAGGGCCGGGACCGGCGCCTGCCGCCATCCACATGGACGGCAAGGCGGTGTTCCGCTTCGCGGTGGAGGTGGTGGAGAAATCCATCCGACAGCTTTTAGCGGCGGAGGGGCTGAGCTCCATCAACGACCTGGACCTGGTGGTGTGCCACCAGGCCAACGCCCGGATCATCGACTTTGTGGCCAAGCGTCTCGGGGCCCGGGAGGGCCTGTTCTACAAGAACATGGACCGCTGCGGCAACACCTCCGCCGCCAGCATCCCCATCGCCCTGGACGAGCTGGCGGAGTCAGGACAGCTCAGGCCCGGCATGCGGATTGTGACAGTGGGCTTCGGCGGCGGGCTGACCTGGGCCGGGGCGCTGCTGCGGTGGTGATTGGCCACAGGGCGCCGAGGGCGGCGCCCCCTGCATGCGTTTCGTAGGGACCGCCGCCTTCGGCGGCCCGCCTCAAGAGGGCGGACCCATTTAAAAGGAGTGCAAACCATGAAATTAAACGAAATCCTGGGGACGGAGTTCCCCATTATCCAGGGCGGCATGGCCAACATCGCCACCGGAGAATTTGCCGCCGCCGTGTCCAACGCCGGAGCCCTGGGGCTCATCGGCGCGGGGGGGATGAACGCGGAACAGCTGAGGGATCAGATCCGGAAGTGCAAGTCCCTCACCGACAAGCCCTTTGGGGTGAATATCATGCTGATGAACCCCGCCGCCCCGGAGATGGCGAAGGTTGTCATTGAGGAGGGCGTCGCAGTGGTCACCACCGGGGCCGGGGTGCCCAGCCAGTTTGTCCCAGCCTGGAAGGAGGCGGGGGTAGCGGTGTTCCCCGTGGTCCCCGCCACCACCCTGGTCAAGCGGCTGGAGCCCCTGGGGGTGGATGGCTTCATCGCCGAGGGCACTGAGTCGGGGGGCCATGTGGGGGAGCTGACTACTATGGCCCTGGTGCCCCAGGTCTGTGAGTGTACCGATCTGCCTGTCATTGCCGCCGGGGGCATCGCCTCGGGTCGGCAGCTGGCCGCCGCCTTCGCCCTGGGGGCCTGCGGGGCCCAGGTGGGCACCTGTCTGCTGGTAAGTGAGGAGTGCCCCATCCACGACAACTACAAGCAGGCCGTTCTCAAGGCCAAGGACAGCGACACCACTGTCACCGGCCGGTCGGTAAACGCCCCGGTGCGCATTCTGAAAAACCAGATGTCCCGGGAGTATCTGAAACAGGAGCGGGCCGGGGCCAGCCGGGAGGAGCTGGAGAAGTATACCTTAGGCTCCCTGCGCCGGGCGGTCTTTGAGGGCGACACCAAAACCGGTTCGCTGATGTGCGGCCAGGTGGCCGGGATGCTCCACGAGATCCGTCCCCTGCGGGCCATCCTGGAGGAGCTGTGCGGCGGATGCGATGAGACAATCCGCCAGTTGGCCGGGGAGGTTTCCCTATGAAATTGGCCTTTGTATACGCCGGCCAGGGCAGCCAGCATGTGGGCATGGGAAAGGATTTCTATGAGGAATTTCCTGGCTTTGCCAATATTTTTGACCATGCTCCGGTGGATTTCGACCTGAAACAGCTGTGCTTTGATGGGCCGGAGGAGCGGCTGTCCCAGACCCGCTTTACCCAGCCCTGTATGGCGGCCTTCGCCGTGGGGGTGACCGATTTGCTGTATCAGGAGGGGATTCGTCCCCAAGTGGCGGCGGGGCTGTCATTGGGGGAGTACTCCGCTCTCTACGCCGCCGGGGTGTTCAGCCGGGGGACGGTAATCGCTACGGTGGCCTTCCGGGGGAAGGCCATGGAGGAGGCCGCCGCCGGCCTGGAGTGCGGTATGACCGCCGTGCTGGGCCTGGACCGGGAGAAACTCCGGCAGGCCTGCGAGGAAGCGGCGGAGCTGGGCGTGGTTCAGATTTGCAACTACAACTGTCCCGGCCAGCTGGTAATCGGCGGGGAGCGGGCGGCGGTAGACCGGGCCGGGGAGATTGCCCGGGAGCTGGGGGCCAAGCGGTGTATGGCGTTGAAGGTCAGCGGCCCCTTCCACACCCGGCTGATGAAGCCCGCCGGCGAGGCCCTGGCGGAACATTTCCGAAAGGTCAGCTTTGGCGCGATGGCCCTCCCCGTCTACTTCAACTGCAAGGGCGGTCCCATGGAAGCGGGGGACACCGTCCCCGCCCTGCTGGAGAAGCAGGTGCAGTCCTCCGTCTGCTGGGAGGACACCCTCCGGCGCATGGCGGCGGATGGGGTGGACACGGCGGTGGAAATTGGGCCGGGAAAGACCCTGTCCGGCTTTTTCAAAAAGACCGCCCCGGCCATCAAGACCTATCACATCGACACAGCGGCGGACTTTCACAGCGTGGTGTCCGCCCTGAAAGGAGAGCTGGCATGAGCTTGGAAGGAAATGTGGCCCTGGTCACCGGCGGCAGCCGGGGGATCGGACGGGCCGTGTGCGTGGAGCTGGCCCGGCGCGGGGCGGCTGTGGCCGTCAACTACGGGGGCAGCGCCGCCGCGGCGGAGGAGACGGTGCGGCTGTGCCGGGAGCTGGGGGTGGAAGCGGAAGCCTTCCAGGCCGACGTGGCCGACCCCGCCGCCTGCGGCGCCCTGGTGGAGGCAGTGAAGGAGCGCTTCGGCCGGCTGGACATTCTGGTGAACAACGCCGGTATCTCCCGGGACGGCCTGCTTATGACCGCCAAGGAGGAGGACTTCGTCAAGACCCTGGACACCAACCTGAAGGGGACCTACTTCTGCACCCGGGCGGCGGCCAAGGTGATGCTGCGCCAGAAGTACGGGCGGATCGTCTGCCTGTCCAGCGTGGTGGGCCTGCGGGGCAACCCGGGCCAGACCGCCTACGCCGCCAGCAAGGCGGGGGTGCTGGGGCTGGTGAAGGCGGCGGCCAAGGAGCTGGCCGGGCGGGACATCACCGTCAACGCGGTGGCCCCCGGCTATATCGAGACGGACATGACCGCCGCCCTGCCGGAGAAGGCCAGGCAGGCCATGCTGGCCACCGTCCCCAAGGGCCGCCCCGGCGCGCCGGAGGAGGTGGCCCGGGCGGCGGCCTTCTTCGCGGAGCGGGAGTCCGGCTACATCACCGGCCAGGTGCTGTGCGTGGACGGCGGCATGGCCGTTTGAGGGTTGGGCTTTGAAAAGGACGGCCCGAAACTTTGATGTTTGGCCCTATGATTAGAAAAGGAGAAGCGGAATGGAAAAGCGCAGAGTGGTAATCACAGGAATGGGCACGGTGAACCCGGTGGGGAACTCCGTTTCCGAAAGCTGGGCGGCGGTGAAGGCCGGAAAGTGCGGCATCGGGCCCATCACCCGCTACGACACGGCGAATATGAAGGTAAAGCTGGCCGGCGAGGTGAAGGGCCTGGACCTGGACGGCCTGCTGGGCAAGCGGGAGACCAAGAAGATGGACCGCTTTACCCAGCTGGCCCTGGCGGCCGCCGAGGAGTGCATGGCGGATTCCGGCCTGAACCGGGACCAGGAGAACCTGGAGCGCTGCGGCGTGCTGATCTCCAGCGGCATCGGCGGCTTCGAGACGGTGGGCCAGGCCCACCAGCGGGGGGAAGCCCGGGGCTGGGACGGGGTGTCCCCCTTTATGATCCCCATGATCATCTCCAACATGGCGGCAGGCCACATGGCCATCCGCTATGGCTTCAAGGGGATGTGCTCCTGTGTGGTCACCGCCTGCGCCGGGGGGACCAACGCCGTGGGGGACGCCTTCCGCCATATCCGGGACGGCTACGGCGAGGTGATGCTGTGCGGCGGCGGGGAGGCGGCGGTAGTCCCCCTGGCCATGGGGGGCTTTACCGCCATGAAGGCCCTCCACGAGGGGAGCGATCCCCTCCGCGCCTCCATCCCCTTCGACGCGGAGCGCTCCGGCTTTGTCATGGGGGAGGGGGCGGGGGTCCTGCTGCTGGAAGAGCTGAGACACGCCCAGGCCCGGGGGGCGAAGATTTACGCGGAGGTGATTGGCTACGGGGCCAACTGCGACGCCCACCACATCACCGCCCCCGCCCCCGGCGGCGCGGGAGGCGCGGCCTGCATGGCCCAGGCCCTGGCCGACGGGGGGATCGCTCCCGAGACGGTGGACTACATCAACGCCCACGGCACCTCCACCCCCCTCAACGACGCCAGCGAGACGGCGGCCATCCACACCCTGTTTGGTGACCACGCCAGAAAGCTGATGGTCAGCTCCACCAAGTCCATGACCGGCCACCTGCTGGGGGCGGCGGGGGCGGTGGAGGCCATCTTCACCGCCCTGGCCCTGGGGGAGGGCTTTGTCCCAGCCACCATCGGCTATCAGGTCCCCGACCCGGCCTGCGACCTGGATATCATCCCCAACCGGGGCCGCCAGGCGGAGATTAAAATCGCCCTGTCCAACTCCCTGGGCTTTGGGGGCCACAACGCGGCCATTGTGCTGAAAAAGTGGGATTGACCCCCTGCAGGGGCGGATAGCATCCGCCCGTTTGAACGATACCTATCGCATTGTCGCGCAGGCGGCTGATGGCCGCCCCTACAAAGAAGCAAGGAGGTTCCATGCAATGGAGCTGAATATCAACCAGATCGAGGCCATCCTGCCCCACCGCTACCCTTTCCTGCTGGTGGACAAGATTGTGGAGTGCCTCCCCGGGGAGGGGGCCAAGGGGATCAAGTGCGTCACCGCCAACGAGCCCTTCTTCCAGGGCCACTTTCCCGGCTTTAAGGTGATGCCCGGGGTGCTTATTATCGAGGCCCTGGCCCAGGTGGGGGCGGTGGCCATCCTGACGGAGGAGGGCAGCCGGGGCAAGCTGGCCCTCTTCGGGGGGATTAAGAACGCCCGATTCAAACGCCAGGTCCGCCCCGGCGACGTGCTGGAGTTATCCTGCCAGCTCACCGCCCGGAAGGGCCCGGTGGGCTTTGGCACGGCGGAGGCCCGAGTGGAGGGGAAGCTGGCCTGTAAGGCGGAGCTGACCTTTGCCCTGACAGACCGGCCCGGCTCCCCTTGCGAAGGGGAGGATTTTCTGGTATAATGTCCTCAATTCGGAATTGGAAGGGGAGGAACCAGGTGCTGGAGCAGAGCTTCGACCGGATCTATACCAAATTCAAGCTGCATTTTTATCAGGCGGTATTTTCCCGCTTTCAGACCCGGGAGGCCAGCCTGACGGCGGTGGAGACCTTCTGTATGGAGATTATCCGGGCCCTGGATGAGCCCACGGTCAATGAGTTTGCCTCCTTTGCCAACATTTCCTCGCCCAACGCCGCCTACAAGGTGAACAGCCTGATCCGGAAGGGCTATATCGAGAAGGTGCAGTCCCCCAGCGACCGGCGGGAATACCACCTGCGGCCCACCCGGAAGTTCCACGACTATTACAACCTGAGCAGCACCTATGTCCAAGAGGTGATGAACCGGGTGCGGGAGCGCTTTACTCCGGAGGAGGTGGCCCAGATGGACCGGGTGCTGGAGATTGTGGGCCGGGAGCTGATGCCAGAGGTAGAGCTGAAATAAACCGAAAAAGCAGAATAGAGGGGTGCAGGCACTGGGCCTGCACCCCGTTTGCGTTTTTACTTTTTCCGTCTCCGTTCCAGGGTCAGGGCGGTCAGCCCGGCCAGGGAGGAGAGGAACAGGGCGCCCCACAGCGGAGCATTAAACTGGTCTCCCGGCCGGTGACCACCACCGCGTTTGTTTGAACGTGCAGATGCATGGAGCGCAGGACGGGGTGGTTTTCCAGCGTGGTCTCTAGCTCCATGTCGATCCAATCGCCGGGCCGGGGTCCGGCTGGTCCCGCAGGACGGCCTGGACAACCCAGCGGGTGGCGTGGCCCCGCTCGGTGCAGGTGGACAGGGTGAGGACATGGTCCTCAGGGGTTGGCTCAACGCCGGTCTGGATGGCGGAGTGGGACAGGCAGAACTGGATAAACTCCTCTTTTGTCTGGTCCGCGTCCAGGCGGTAGACGATCTCCCGGACGCCCACCTCGTAGGCGGCGAAGATGTCGTATTGCCGCACGCCGTTTCCGTCGGCGAGGTAGACGCTGGGGTGGGCCTGGAAGAAGTCGGCGTCGGCGTAATGGCGCAGGGTGCCGAACATGGAGTCGTCCCGCATACGGTGGCCATAGATAATGGTGTTGAAGTCGCTGAAATCCTGAGCGTTCTGGCACTCCAGGTAGATAGAGCCGCCGGAGTTGCGCTGCTTGTTCCACAGGTGGTTGAGGTAGTAGGAGTTGTTGGAGGTCTGGAGCAGGGGGTAGGACAGCTCGGTGTCGGGGATAGCGATCCAGCCGATCACCTCGGGGTTGACCTGCTGGAGGGCGGCCAGGTCGATGGCGGCCAGGGTCTGCTGGAAGGAGGGCTGTTCAGACGAGTCGGGGGCGGACTGGTCCGCGGGTGGGGCAGGCTGGGACTGAGGCAGTCCGGCGGTTTCGGCGGCGGAGCGGTAGGACTGGGCGCTGCTGCGGTAGTCCAGCAGGGTTGTGGCGATGTGCACGCCGCTGACCGCGAGAATGGCGGCCAGCAGAAGGGTGAGCGCCCAATAAATCCAGCGTTTCAAGGGGGACGGCACCTCCGTTCTGGGATGGAATGATCAAAAGGCCAAAGGCCGTTGTTTTCGTTTTGAGGGACAGCCGGAGCCTGTAAAGACTCCGGCTGTCCGGTGCGGGATGGGAACGCTTACGCGTCCTTCTTCTTTTTCTTGAGAAGGCTCATAACCGCCAGCCCGCAGGCAGACAGAGCCGCCGCCGCATACCACAGCACGGAGATATCTCCGGTGGCGGGTACTTCGGCCAGAGGCACTTCCTCGTCGGGAATCTCGATCTCGGGGTCCTCGGGCGCCGGGGCCAGGGGAACTTCGGTATCGGGAACCTCTACCTCAGGCGGGGAGGACAGGGGCACCTCGGGATCGGGAATCTCGGGCTCGTCGGGGTCCTCAGGGTCCTCGCCGGGCTCCTCGGGCTTGTTGGGCTCCTCGGGCTTGGTGTAGGTGTTGTTGAAGGTGATGCCATTCACTGTCTCAGGTGTTTCCAGAACGTTGCCGTCCTTGTCGGTGGTCTTCTGAATGAGGGGATCGCCGACAGTCAGGGTGGTCATGGTGACAGTCTTGTCGCCGATCTTGACGGTTTCGGACTTCTCAGTCACCACAATGGTGATCCGATAGGTGGTTCCGTCGTAGCCAATGCCGTCTTCCGTTCCCTTGGGCTCCGTCACGTAGAAGGTGTAGGTGTCGGGCTTCGTGAAGATGTCGTGGGGGAAGGTGAAGGTGGCGTTGCCGTTGGCGTCGTTGCTCACAGAGCCGCCAGGAACCAAAGTCCCGTCAGGATACCGCATCTCGAAGGTGAACCGGTCCGCATCGATCTTCATCTCGGAGTTGTCGGCGGTGTTGGTCAGAGTCTTGTGCATCCCAATGTCCTCATCATGGTCATTGGTGCCCTTGAACTCGCTCTCCTCGCCGATCTGGAGGAAGCCGTTGTTGGCGATGCCGCCGCCGTGGGTGTTGGCGGAGAGGTTGCCCGCGATGAGCACACCCTTGCCTTCAGCCAAGGTCTTCATGGCGTTGATAGCGCTGTTGATAGCGGCTTGGTCGGGGTGGGCGGTGAGGAAGACCATCCGGTTGCCGAAGACGGGGCCGTTGTCGGTCTGCTCCACCTTGTTCAGCTCCAGGATATAGTTGCCGTCCGGGTCCTTTTGCAGCTCGCCGGTCTTGGGGTCGGTGGCGTAGCAGTAGGTGTAGCCTTCCCAGTTGGCGTCGCCGCCGCCCAGCATCTCGTTGCCGATGATGATGCCGGCGGTTCCCTGGGAGTTGCTCTGCGTGGCGTCGCCAGCGGTGAAGACGTCCTGGGCGAACTCCTTGAAGATCTCGTTGGCGGCCCACATGCTGTACCCGTCGATCTTGTCGCCATTGCCGAGGTGTCCGGCGGTGTGGCCGCTGCCCAGGGAGGTGTTCCCATAGATGGCCGCGCCGTCCTTGACATAGACGATAGTCTGGCCGTGGACGCAGGCGGACAGGCCGCCGCCCAGGCCGTTGGCGGTATTGCTGGTGACGATGGCGTTGGTCAGCTTCAAAGAGCCGTCGGCCTCGATATAGATGCCGCCGCCGCCCAGGTCCTTGGTGGTGTAGGTCACGTTGTTGGTGATCCGGCCGCCGGAGATCTCGCCTTTACCCTGGATATAGATGCCGCCGCCCTCGCCGAGGGTCGCGGTGTTGCCGTCCACGGTTCCGCCGGTCATGTTCAGCTTGCCGGGGTTCTTGACATAACCGCTGGCAGTAGTTTTGCTGTGCTCCACAAAGATGCCGCCGCCCTCGCCAGCCTTGTTGCCGGAGATGGTGCCGCCCTTCAGATCAAATTCAGCGCCGATGTCCACATAGACGCCGCCGCCCTGGCCGGTGGGCTCCTCGTTGGGTTTTCCCGTGTTGGACCAGTCTTCAGAGTTGGCGGTATTGCCGGAGATGGTGCCGCCCTCCATCTCGAACTTGCCGCCGTTTCCTACAGCGACGCCGCCACCATCCTGGGTGGTGGTGTTGTTGGAGATGGTTCCGCCGGTCATGGTGAACTTGCCGCCATTTTCCACCAGCACGCCGCCGCCGTTGCTGTCTTTAATGGCGTTGTTGTTGGAGATGGAGCCGTTGCTCATGTTGAACTCGCTGTCTTTACCAACATAAACTCCGCCGCCGCCAGTACCTTTTCCGCCGGTGATGGTGACGTCGCCGGTCAGGTGGACCTTGCCGCCGGAGACCACGGTGATGACGCGTTTGCCGGTGGTATCGTTGTTGGTGATGGTGCCGCCTTTGACATATTCGCCGTCAGCGATAGTCAGCTCTTTGCCGTCAGTTACCCGAATGGAAGTTTCACCAGTAACCTCATTGTAGTTCAGGGTAACGCCGTTCAGGATGAGGGTTACATCCTCATCAGAGTCAAGAGCATTTTGCAGCTCCTTAGCCAGATTCCAGTCTGAACCATCCTCATTTTTTCCGCTGGTGGCATAGCAGCCGCTGGTGTGGACATGCTCTGTGGTGGTGCAGTCCAGAACCTTCTCCTCGGTGACCTTGGTGGTATAGCAGCCGTCGGTGTGGGGGCTCTCAGTCTGGCCGCAGACCAGAGTGGAGTTTGCCTTGTAGCAGCCTTCGCCGTGGGCGTGGGCCGGAAGGTCGCTCGTGGAGCAGGTCAGCTGCTTTTGGGACTCATAGCAGCTGTCGCTGTGGGAGTGGCCGGCGGACTCGGACTCGGAGCAGGACAGGACTTCCTTGGTAGTCTCTGTAACTTCGTAGCATCCGGAGCCATGGGTATGGCCGGGAGTTGCCACGTTGCCCTCCTCATCGAGAACGTCAGGGCCTTCCGTTTCGCTGCAGGTCAAGGTTTCGGTTGTCTCAACCTCGGTGGTGTAGCAGCCGGAGTCGTGGGAGTGGCCCTCGCTCTCGCTCTCACCGCAGGTCAGAACCTCGATATCCGTGTAGCAGCTATCATCATGGGTGTGCACCGAACCTCCGCCCTCGGGAATGGAGCAGTCCAGCGTCCAATCATTGACATAGCAGTCGTCGGAGTGGGTGTGGCTGTGGCTGGGATCGGAGCAGGTCAGCTCCTTGACCTCCACGTTCTTGTAACAACTGTCAGTATGGGAGTGGGCGGTCTGTCCGCAGACCAGCCTGGACTCAACCGTCTTCGCGGCCAAAGCGGGGGTAAGCGACATCACGAGGGCAACAGACAGGGCAAGAGCACGTTTCAGGGAACGTCCATAAATTTTTTTCATACATATCTTCCTTTCTTTGCAAATTTGCTCGGATGCAAAGTATCCGGCGGCCGGGCTGGCATTGTGGTTGACACATTAGCCCCCATAGCTTTGCGTCCCGTCATTTCTGGCGGTTTGCTAATCATAATTAGTGGCTGGGCGGGCATGACGCGCGGGGCGCGTTTTAGCTCCCTGGCTTTGCGTCCCGCCGTTTCCGGCGGTTTGCCTTTTATAATCAGCGGCCAGGCTGACATATCGCCGCAGCGGAGCGAGCTAGGCCAACGTCCCCGGCGTGGGGGACGGGTTTACGCCGTAACTCCGTACTTGATTTCCAGGCGGGGGAAAACCCGCATGGAGCCGACTTAGTCCCTATGGCTTTGCGTCCCGCCGTTTCCGACGGTTTGCCAAGTGCGTAAGAGTATCTTCGTGCTCTGCGTCGCTGTGCTCATTGGCCCCGCCGTCTTGGATGCGAAAGACGGCGGGGCGATTACCAGGGTGGAATCATCTGTTCTTTCATCGCGCATACCTCCATTTCTGCGTTCCGTTACCATACTATGTACAAGTGTCCGAACCAGTTTCCAAACATATATAATTATACCATACTTCCCCAGAAAAGCACAAGGGGATTTAGCTTCTTTTTTTAATAGGTAAAACAGGCCGAGACGCCGTACGTCTCAGCCTGTTTTTGCGGCTTCAGTCCCAGATGGCGGTGGCGAAGTAGTCCTCGGGGGTTTCGGCCCGGCGGATGAGGCGGGTGGAGCCGTCCTGACAGAGGAGGACCTCAGCCGAGCGCAGCCGGCCGTTGTACTGGTAGCCCATGGCGTGGCCGTGGGCGCCGGTGTCGTGGATGACCAGCAGGTCGCCGACGTGGATTTCGGGCAGCATCCGGTCCACGGCGAACTTGTCGCAGTTTTCGCACAGCGAGCCGGTAACGTCGTACTTGTGGTCGCAGGGGGCGGTTTCCCTGCCCATGACGGTGATGTGGTGGTAGGCCCCGTAGATGGCCGGGCGCATCAGGTTGGCGGCGCAGGCGTCCACGCCGATATACTCCTTGTAGATGTGCTTTTCGTGGAGCACCCGGGTGACCAGATGGCCGTATGGGGCCAGCATGAACCGGCCCAGCTCGGTGTGGATGGCCACATCCCCCATGCCGGCGGGGACCAGGATGTCCTCATAGGCCTTCCGCACCCCCTGGCCGATGAGGCTGATGTCGTTGGCGGGCTGGTCGGGGCGGTAGGGCACGCCGATTCCCCCGGACAGATTGACAAAGGTGATATGGCACCCGGTCTCCCGCTGCAGCTCCACGGCGGTTTGGAATAGGATGGCGGCCAGGGCGGGGTAGTAGTCGTTGGAGATGGTGTTGGAGGCCAGGAAGGCGTGGATGCCGAACTCCTCCGCCCCCAGCTCCTTCAAACGGATGAAGGCCTGGGCCATCTGCGCCCGGGTCATGCCGTATTTGGCCTGGCCGGGGTTGTCCATCACCTGGAAGCCCTCCTTGCTCTCCCCCAGGGTGAAGGTGCCGCCGGGGTTATACCGGCAGGAGATTTTCTTGGGGATATAGCCGATGGTATCCTTCAAAAAGTCGATGTGGGTGATATCGTCCAGGTTGATGGTGGCCCCCAGCTGGGCGGCCAGGGCAAATTCCTCCGCCGGGGTGTCGTTGGAGGAGAACATGATTTCCTCCCCGGCAAAGCCGCAGCGCTGGGACATCATCAGCTCAGTGAGGGAGGAGCAGTCCACGCCGCAGCCCTCCTCCCGGAGGAGCTTGAGAATCTGGGGGGTGGGGGTGGCCTTTACGGCGAAGTGCTCCTGAAACCCGGGATTCCAGGCGAAGGCGGCTTTCACCGCCCGGGCGTTTTCCCGGATGCCCTTCTCATCGTAGAGGTGGAAGGGAGTGGGGTAGTCTTTTACAATCTCCTGGAGCTGCTCCAGGGTGACAAATGGTTTTTTCATGTGGAATTCGCTCCTTTTTTCTGTATGAGGCAAAGTCAGTCTATCTTCTTTCCTCCGATTTGTCAATAAAATCCTTGACAACCTGGGGGAAACAATGCGATACTAATAGCCAACATAGGGAAAGAGAGGGTTTCAGCGTATGGCCTACACAAAAGGGGACATTATCCGCATTGTCCGGGAGGAGAACATCGAGTTCATCCGGATGCAGTTCACCGATATTTTCGGCCAGATGAAGAATGTGGCCATCACCGCCTCCCAGGTGGAGAAGGCGGTAAACAACCAGATCATGTTCGACGGCTCCTCCATCGAGGGCTTCACCCGCATCCACGAGTCGGACCAGTGCCTGTACCCCGATTTGAACAGCTTTGTAATTCTGCCGCCGGAGGTGGCCGGGGGCCGGGTGGCCCGGATGTTCTGCGACGTGTACAACACTGACGGCACCCCCTTTGTGGGCGATCCCCGGGGGGTGCTGCGCCGGGTGCTGCGCCGGGCGGAGAGCATGGGGTTTGACGTGTTCAACATCGGCCCGGAGCTGGAGTTTTTCCTCTTTGAGACCGACGAGGACGGCCGGGCCACCATCCGCACCAAGGACGAGGCGGGCTACTTTGACCTGGGCCCCCTGGACCACGGCGAGGCCACCCGCCGGGAGATCAGCCTGAACCTGGAGCAGATGGGCTTTGAGATCGAGGCCAGCCACCATGAGAACGCCCCCGGCCAGCATGAGATTGATTTTAAATACAACAACGCCATGGACGGCGCCGACAAGATTATGACCTTCCGCCTGATTACCAAGAGCATCGCCCAGAAAAACGGTCTCCACGCCACCTTCATGCCCAAGCCCGTCTACGGCGTGGCCGGCAACGGTATGCACCTGAACATGTCCCTGTTCAAAGACGGGAAGAACGTGTTTTACGACCCCAACGGGGAGCGGGGGCTGTCCAAAACGGCCTACTCCTTCATTGCCGGCCTTCTGGACCACATCCAGGGCTTTACCGCGGTGACCAACCCCCTGGTCAACTCCTACAAGCGGCTGAGCGGCGGCCACGAGGCCCCCCGCTACCGGGCCTGGTCGGCCTCCAACCGCTCGGCTCTTATCCGCATCCCCGCCGCCCGGGGCCAGTCCACCCGGGTGGAGCTGCGCTCTCCCGACCCCTCCTGCAACCCCTATCTGGCGGTGGCGGTGTGTCTGGCCGCCGGCCTGGACGGCATCGCCCGGGGCCTGACCCCTCCCCCGGAGATCACCGGCGACATCTACGCCATGGACGAGGCCACCCGGGAGGATCAGGGCATCAACACCCTGCCCGACACCCTGAAGGACGCCCTGGAGGAGCTGGAGAAGGATGTGCTGGTGCTGGATGTGCTTGGGGAGCACGTGGCAAGGCAGTACATCAAGGGCAAGCTGAAGGAGTGGAACGAGTACCAGACCCGGGTGTCCAGCTGGGAGCTGGAGAAATACCTGGTCATTTATTGACGGTATATACGTGTGCCTGTAGGGGCGGATATCATCCGCCGCTGCATCCGTTTCCGGCCGGGGACCTGGTCCCCGGTCTTTCCGCACCACCCCGCGCATAGGCTGAAACCGAAAGGGGCGAGAAATATGCGTTTTACCAAAATGGAGGGCCTGGGCAATGACTATATCTACCTCAACTGCCTGGAGGGGGCCCCGGAGAATCTGCCGGAGCTGGCCCGCCGGCTGTCCGAGCGGCACTTCGGGGTGGGCTCGGATGGCCTGATCTGTGTCAAGCCCGGCCGGACCGGGGATTTTACCATGGAGATGTACAACGCCGACGGCTCGCTGGGGGCCATGTGCGGCAACGGCATCCGGTGCGTGGGTAAGTACGTCTTTGACAAGGGGCTGACGGACAAAACCCGCCTTGTCATCGACACCGGGGCCGGCCCCCGAAGGCTGGAGCTTCACGTCCTGGGGGACGCGGTGGACCGGGTGACCGTGGACATGGGGCCGGTGACGGTGGAAGCGCCGGTCCGGGTGGAGGCGGCGGGAGAGTGCTTCACCGTTGTCCCCGCCGACGCCGGCAACCCCCACGGGGTGATTTTCTGCCAGGACCCGGAAACCATCGACCTGGAGCGGCTGGGCCCCCTGCTGGAGTGCCACCCCGCCCTGGGACAGCGGCGGAACATTGAGTTTGTCTGCGTCCCGGACCGGGCGCACCTGGCCCTCCGGGTGTGGGAGCGGGGCAGCGGAATCACCCTGGCCTGCGGCACCGGGGCCTGCGCGGCCTTCGCCGCCGCCCTGGGAGAAAACCGCTGTGAAGTCCGGGCGGAGGCTGCTCTCCCCGGCGGCGTGCTCACCCTGGAAGAGCGGGAGGGAAGTGTGTTTATGAGCGGCCCCGCCCGCACCGTGTTCGAGGGGGAGATTTCCGACCCCGGCTGAAAGGCCAAGGGAGAGCATCAAAGCCCCCCTTTGGGGCGCGTTCCGCAAATCTTTCCTTGACAATCCGGGGGAGATACCCTTATTATGTAAGAATCGCGTCCGGAGGAGGAAGCGCCATGGAACAGATCACCAGCCGGAAGAACCCGCTGATTACCCATATCCGGAAGCTTTGCGCGGACCGGGCCTACCGGCGGACAACGGGAGAATATCTGGGGGACGGGACCAAGCTGCTGGAGGAGGCGGCCCGGTGGAACGCGCCGCTGACGGCGGTGGTGGTCACCCCCGGCGTCCCGCGCCCGCCCGGCCTGGACGTGTGGACGGTGAAGGTGCCCGAGGACGTAATGGCCTCCATCTCCCCGGCCAAATCCCCTCAGGGGGCGCTGTTTCTGGCGAAGCTGCCGGACCTGACCCCGCCGGAGCGGCTGGAGGGGGGCCGCTGGCTGATTCTGGACGGTTTGCAGGACCCGGGCAACGTGGGCGCCATCTGGCGCACCGCCGACGCCCTGGGGGCGGACGGCCTGCTGCTGGTCAACCACTGCGCCGACCCCTTCTCCCCCAAGACTGTCCGGGCGACCATGGGGGCGTGCTTCCGCCTGCCGGTGTATGAGCTGGAGGCGGAAAAGCTGCCCGCTCTGCTGGCGCGCTCCGGCCTGTCCCTGTACGCCACCGCCCTGCGGGAGGACACCGCTGACCTCAAAACAGCGCGGCTGGAGCGCTGCGCCGTGGTGATTGGAAGCGAAGGGAGCGGAGTTTCCCCCGGGCTGCTGGGGGCCTGTGAACAGACCCTTAAAATCCCCATGCGGGAGCGGTGCGAGTCGCTGAACGCCGCCGCCGCGGCGACGGTCGTCCTGTGGGAGATGGCCCGAAACATTTGACAGCGGAGCAAAAACGAAGGCTTGCGAAAGGTTTCCTGTTTAGATGCTTTTTTCTTTTCCAAGAAAAAAGCATCAAGGCCGCCCGCCCGACTTCGTCCTGCGGTACACCAGGGCGATCAGCAGCCAGGACAGGGCCATCATGGCCAGGAACAGCAAGTAGGAGGACACATAGCCCCCCGTCCGGTCGGCCATCCAGCCGGGGATGGGGCCAAAAACCATAATCCCCAGGGCGTAGAGGGACTGGCTCCATTTCAGCCCCTTTGCAAAGCCCTCGTCCCCCAGAAAGTCCCGGGCCCAGACGGAGTAGGACACATTGCTCAAAGGCAGGGCCAGCCCGAACAGGGCGGTGGCGGCATAGGCGCACAGCCGGCTGCCGTTGGGGGCCAGGCACAGCAGCCCGTAAGCGAGCAGGGCGGCGGCGTAGAGCAGGTAGCTGGCCAGGCGGCCGCCCAGGCGGTCGGCCAGCTCTCCGTAGAGCATCTTGCCCGCCATCAAGGCCAGCCCCACGCAGGAGACCAGGGCGGCCACGGTGCCGGGGTCGAAGCCCTCGGTGGTATACAGCACCCCCACGTTGCTGATGCCGATGCCGGTGGGGGCTCCGGTGAGGAACACCGCCAGGAGATACAGCGCCCAGAACGGGGGGGTCATCCCTCCCGGGGCGGGGCGGCGGGCCGGGGCGCGCTGGACTTCCTGCCCCTGGCAGTAGGGCTCCAGCCCCAGCCGGGCGGGGTCGTCCCGCACCAGGGCGTATACCGCCGCCCCCAGAACCAGGACCAGACCGCCCTCCGCCTGGAAGGCCCCCCGCAGCCCCTGGTTTTCAATCAGCCAGGTGAGGGGGGCGGGGATGAGGATGGTGGCCAGCCCACTGCCCGCCGAGGCCAGCCCCAGGGCAAAGGCGTTGCGGCTGCGAAACCAGCTGTTAATCAGCAGGGTGAGGGGAATCATCCCCGCCCAGCTGTAGGCCAGCCCGGTGAGGGCGGCGGCGCCCAGGTAGGCCGGCAGGGAGCCGGCCGCCCCGAAGAGGAACCGGGACAGGGCCAGCAGCACCATGGCCCCAGACACGGTGTTCCGGATGCCCAGCCGGCGGCACAGCCAGCCGGCGGAGAGCATCCCCAGCACAATGAACAGGCTGCGGACAGTGATAATCCAGGCGGCCTGGGCGTTGGTAAAGCCGCCTTGGGCGATGATGTAGGGCTGGTAGACAGAATAGACGTTGCTGCCCAGGCCCATGGCGGAAAACAGCATGACCGCGCCCCCCAGGCAGACCAGCCAGGGGCGGACGGACTGACGTGAAGACATGACAGTTCGCTCCTTTCTCATGGTATAACCATACCGTGGCGGGGGAGATTTGTAAAGAGCGATTTGAAAGAAAACGCCCCTGTTTTCCGGCGAAAGGAAAATTTTTTCCGGCCGGGACGGGGCCAGAAAGGCGGGAAGAAGATGGCGGAGCTGAAATATTGGCTGTGGCTGGCCACCCGGCAGGGGCTGAGCCCTGTGGGGGCGCTGGCGGTGCTGGAGTGTTTTTCCACACCGGAGCGGGCGTTTTACGGGGAGAAGGAGGACTTTGAGGTCCTGCCTCTCCCGGCGGCGGCGAAGCAGGCCCTGCTGGACAAGAGCCTGGACGGGCCCAACCGCATCCTGGGGGACTGCGACCGGCTGGGGGTGGACATCCTCACCTTTCAGGACTCCGGCTACCCCGGACGGCTGCGGCAGATTGCCGACCCGCCCATGGTGCTGTATGTTAAGGGAAAGAGCTTCCGCTTCGACGAGGAGGCGGCCATTGGGATTGTGGGGACCCGAAAGCCCTCCCAGGCCGGTCGGAGGCGGGCGGAGGAGTTTGCCCGGGCGCTGGTCCGGCGGGGGATGCTGGTGGTGTCCGGCATCGCCGAGGGGATCGACTGCTGCGCCGTCCAGGGGGCGCTGCGGGCCGGCAAGCCGGTGGTGTCGGTGCTGGCCGGCGGGGTGGACGTGAAATTTCCCCATGAAAACCGCTTTCTCTACGACGACGTGGCCGCCGCGGGGGCTCTCATCTCCGAGTATCCGCCGGGCACCCCCCACAAGGGCAGCCACTTCAACCCCCGCAACCGGATTTTGAGCGGCCTGTGCCTGGGGGTGCTGGCGGTGGAGTGCGAGCCCAGCAGCGGCACCATGCTCACCGTCAACCACGCCCTGGAGCAGGGGCGGGAGGTGTTCGCCATTCCCATCGGGCTGGACGAGCAGTGCGCCCGGGGGACCAACCGGCTGATCCACGAGGGCAAGGCCCGGCTGGTGGAGCGGGGAGAGGACATCGCGGCGGAGTTTGCCGGCCGCTTCCCCGGCAAGCTGGGGCTGCCCCCGGAGCGGGGGCGCCCGGCCGGGGACAAGCCCGTGCCCAGCCGGCCCCGGCAGGAAGAGCCGCCCGCCCCGCCGGCCCCCAGCCGGAAGGTGATCCCCCGGAAGGAGCAGAAAAGCCGGTTTACCGACGACGAGCTGGACATCCTGGCCGCGGCGGCCAACGCCGCCCTCACCGCCGACGAGATCGTGGAAAAGACCCGAATTCCCGCCAAGCGGGCCCTGTCGGCCCTCACCATGCTCCAGGTCCAGGGGGCGGTGGAGGAGCGGCCCGGCCGGCGGTTTTACGCCCTGGTGGAGCTGGAGGGGTGACCTACGTCCCGCCGCCGGGAGCCCCTTTGCCAAAGGGGCCTTTCGGTGCAGCCCTTTGGCTCCCCCTGCCAAGGGGAGAGAAGGAATCAATACTCTGGAGGTAAATCCAAAGTGGCAAATAAAACAGACTTAGTGATTGTAGAGTCCCCGTCCAAGGCCAAGACCATCGGCAAGTATCTGGGCCCGGGGTATGAGGTAAAAGCGTCCATGGGCCATGTCCGGGACCTGCCCAAGAGCAAGCTGAGCGTAGACATCGAGGGCGGGTTTGTCCCGGACTACCAGCCCATCAAGGGCAAGGAGGACGTGATCAGCGACTTGCGGAAGGCGGCCAAGCGCTCGGGCAAGGTCTATCTGGCCACCGACCCTGACCGGGAGGGGGAGGCCATCTCCTGGCATCTCAAGGAGCTGCTGGGCATCCCCGACGACAAGACCTACCGGGTGACCTTCAACGAGATCACCCAGAATGTGGTGCGCAGGTCCATCGCCGCCCCCCGGGCCATCGACCAGAACCTGGTGAACGCCCAGCAGGCCCGGCGCATCCTGGACCGTATTGTGGGCTATCAGCTCTCCCCTCTGCTGTGGAAGAAGATCCGCCGGGGGCTGTCCGCCGGGCGGGTGCAGTCGGTGGCCACAAGGCTGGTGGTGGAGCGGGAGCTGGAGATTCGCGCCTTCCAGCCCCAGGAGTACTGGTCCATCGAGGCCGCCCTGGAGCGGGTGGCCCCCAATCGCGGCTCCTTCACGGCCCAGTTCCACGGAAAAGACAAGAAGATGGAGCTCCACAGCCGGGCCGAGGCCCAGGCGGTCATCGACGCGGTGTCGTCGGGGGCCTGGACGGTGGCCAAGGTGAAGCGGCAGGAGAAGAACCGCCAGCCAGCCCCGCCCTTTACCACCTCCACCCTCCAGCAGGAAGCCAGCCGCAAGCTGAACATGTCCCCCGCCCGGACTATGGCGGTGGCCCAGCAGCTCTACGAGGGGGTAGACATCGCCGGCCAGGGGGCCGTGGGCCTCATCACCTATATGCGTACCGACTCCCTGCGCCTGTCTGACGAGGCGGTGTCCGCCGCCCGGGGCTTTATTTCCCAGCGCTACGGCGCGCCCTACTGCCCCGCCCAGCCCCGAAAGTTCAAGACCAAGGGCAGCGCCCAGGACGCCCACGAGGCCATCCGGCCCTCCGACGTGACCCTGGCGCCTGAGGACATCCGGAAGGACCTGAGCGCCGAGCAGTTCCGGCTGTATAAGCTGATCTGGTCCCGGTTCCTGGCCTGCCAGATGGCCAACGCCGTCTACGACAGCCTGTCCATCGACGTGGAAAATTCCGGGTATATCTTCCGGGCCAGCCACTCCTCGCTGAAATTCTCCGGCTTCACCGCCGTGTATGAGGAGGGCCGGGACGAGGAGGAGGAGGAGAAGAGCTCCCCTCTGCCCGATTTGAAGGAGGGGGAGCCCCTCGCCCACAAAAAGCTGAGCCCGGACCAGCACTTCACCCAGCCCCCCGCCCGCTACTCCGAGGCCAGCCTCATCCGGGCCCTGGAGGAGCAGGGGATCGGCCGGCCCTCCACCTACGCCCCCACCATCTCCACCATTATGAACCGGGAGTATGTGGTGAAGGAGGGGAGCAAGGCCCTGCGCCCCACCCCCCTGGGGGAGGTGGTCACCGGGTTGATGAAGGACAAATTCCACGACATTGTGGACTACGACTTCACCGCCCAGATGGAGCAGCGCCTGGACAAGGTGGAGGAGGGGGCCAGCGACTGGAAGGCCCTTCTCGCCGACTTCTACAAAGACTTCGACGCCGAGCTGAAACAGGCGGAGCAGGACCTGGACGGGGAGCGGATTAAGGTGCCCGACGAGGTGTCGGAGGAAATCTGCCCCCAGTGCGGCAAGAATCTGGTCATCAAGTCGGGCCGGTTTGGCCGGTTTCTGGCCTGTCCCGGCTGGCCGGAGTGCGACTTCACCATGCCCCTGGTGGTGGAGATGCCCGGCAAGTGCCCCGTGTGCGGTGGACGGCTGTTCAAGCGCACCGGAAAGTCCAAGAAAACCAACAAGCAGTATACCTACTACTGCTGCGAGCACGCCACCGGCAAGGACGAAAAGCGCACCTGCGATTTTATGACCTTCGACGTGCCGGTGAAGGACAGCTGCCCCGTCTGTGGTCATACCATGTTTAAAAAGTCGGGCCGGGGGGCAAAGAAGCCCTACTGCATCAATGAGCAGTGCTCCAACTTCACCCCCGAGGACAAGCGGGGCGGCTGGCAGAAGAAGCCCGCCGCCTCCAGTGGGGAGGAGGCCGCCCCCGCCGGGGCAGAGGAGAAGCCCAAAAAGGCCGCCGCCGCCAAAAAGACAGCCGCAAAAAAATCCACCGCCAAAGCGGCGGCGGAGAAAAAGACCACCACGAAAAAAACAGCGGCCAAGAAGACAACCGCCAAGAAAACCACCGCCAAAAAGGCGGCGGCGAAAAAGGATGCTTAAACTATGGACAAAGTAATTGTCATCGGCGCGGGGCTGGCGGGGAGCGAGGCGGCCTGGCAGCTGGCCCGGCGGGGGTTCCCCGTGGAGCTGCGGGAGATGAAGCCGGAGAAGATGTCCCCCGCCCACCACACGGCGTATTTCGGGGAGCTGGTGTGCTCCAACTCCCTGCGCTCCGACCAGCTGGAGAACGCGGTGGGGCTGCTCAAGGAGGAGCTGCGCCGGTGCGGCTCTCTCATCATGGCCTGCGCCGGCGAGCACCGGGTGGAGGCGGGGGGCGCCCTGGCGGTAGACCGCCACGCCTTCGCTGCGGCCATCACGGAAAAACTAAAAACCCACCCCAATATCACCGTGGCGGAGGGGGAGGTCACGGAAATTCCGGCGGAGGGAAACGTCATCATCGCCACCGGGCCGCTGACCAGCGAGGCGCTGTCGGAGAAAATTGCTGAGCTGTTCCCGGACAGCAAGTACCTGAACTTCTTCGACGCCGCCGCCCCTCTGGTGAGCTTCGACAGCATCGACATGGACAGCGCCTGGTTTGCCTCCCGCTATGACCGGGGCACGCCGGACTACATCAACTGCCCCCTGACGGCGGAGGAGTACGACGCCTTCTGGACCGAGCTGACCCAGGCCCAGGAGGCGGAGGTCCACGGCTTTGAGGACGCGGGGGTGTTTGAGGGCTGTATGCCGGTGGAGGTGATGGCCCGCCGTGGGCGGGACACCCTGTGCTACGGCCCCTTGAAGCCGGTGGGGCTGAAGGACCCCAAGACGGGGCGGGAGCCTTTCGCGGTGGTCCAGCTCCGGAAGGACAACGCCCAGGGGTCCATCTACAACATGGTGGGCTTCCAGACCCACCTGCGCTTCCCGGAGCAGAAGCGGGTGTTCTCCA
>JAAWLY010000013.1 GCA_022798155.1 Lawsonibacter sp.
GGACGCAGGCGGGGATGCCGGGGGGTAAAGACGGTGCAGCAGTCCTCATAGGGCAGAATGGAAGTGTCGTAGGTTCCGATTTTTCGGGCAATTTTGACAATGTCCTCCTTGTCCATCCCCACCACCGGACGGAGGATGGGCAGGTCCACCACCGCGCCAGTGACCGCCATGGCCTCCATGGTCTGGCTGGCCACCTGGCCCAGGCATTCGCCGGTGACCAAGGCCTTGGCCCCGCACCGCTGGGCCACCTTCTCCGCGATACGCATCATGAACCGGCGCATCACCAGGGTAAACAGCTCCTGGGGGACAGACCGGCGCAGCTCCTCCTGGATGGCGGTAAAGGGGACAACGTGGACGGTGAGCCGTCCGCACCAGGGGGTGAGCAGCCGGGCCAGGTCGAGGACCTTTTCCTTAGCCTCATTGGAGGTGTATGGGTAAGAGAAGAAGTGGACCATCTCCAGAGCCACCCCCCGCTTGGCGATCATCCAGGAGGCCACCGGGGAGTCGATGCCCCCCGACAGCAGGGATACCGCCCGGCCGTTGACACCCACGGGCAGGCCGCCCGCGCCCGGGTCCGGGTCGGCGTGGACAAAGGCGGCGTAGTCCCGGATCTCCACATGGACGGTGAGCTCGGGGTTGTGGACGTCCACCTTCAAATCGGGGTAGAGCTCGTCCAATTCACCGCCCACATACTGGCTGAGCTGGATGGAGGTCATGGGGAAGGTCTTGTCCGCCCGCTTGGTCTCCACCTTAAAGGTTTTGGCCGCGGACAGCCTGTCGCCCAGATATTCCCGGGCGGCAGCCAGGATGGCGTCCTTGTCCTTCTCACAGGCCCGAGCCCGGCTCAGGCCCACCACGCCGAATACTTTTGTCAGCGCCTCCCAGGCCCCGTCCATGTCGCACTGCTCATTCATAGGCTCCACGTAGGTGGTGGACTGGCGGGTGTACACCCGGAATTGGCCCAGATTGTTCAGCCGACGGTAGATATTGGCTTGCAGCTTGTCCTCGAAGCTGCGGCGGTTCAGCCCTTTGAGCACCATCTCGCCCAGCTTGAGGAGGATCATTTCGTTCATTTCGATCACCTTTTGTAGGGGCGGATATACCCGCAAGGGGTACGCCGCATCCGTAAGGCGGCAAAGCCGCCAACGGCTACGCTGTCATCCGCCCGTAGCTTTCATTTTGGCGTTTCATGATACGCGGGCGGCGAATAGCCGCCCCTACATTTTTTCTCTCTGCCAATTGGGGATCGCCTTGGCCTGCTCATACAGGCGGACGTAGCTTTGGTGGCGGGTTTTGGAGATTTCCCCGGCTTTCACCGCCGCCAGCACGGCGCAGCCCTTCTCCTTCACGTGGGCGCAGTCCTGAAACTGGCACTTGCCCAGGTAGGGGGCAAATTCCCGGAAGGAATATTGCAGCTCCTCCTTCCGGGCCAGCTCCATCTTGTCCACATCGAAGGAAGAGAAGCCCGGGGTGTCCGCCGCCAGCGCCCCGCAGGACAGGCGGAACAGCTCCACATGGCGGGTGGTGTGCCTTCCCCGGCCCAGCTTGTCGCTGACTTCGCCGGTGGCCAGGTCGAAATCCCGCTCCAGGGCGTTTAAAATGCTGGACTTGCCCACGCCAGAGTTGCCGGTGAAGGCGCATACCTTGCCGGCGATAGCCTGGCGTAACTGCTCAATCCCCTCTCCCGTCTCGGCGCTCACCCGCAGGGTGGCAAAGCCCGCCTGTGCATAGATGTGGGCCAGGTCCTCGCCGGGCTCCAAATCGCACTTGTTGACGCAGACCAGGGTCTCGCACCCCCGGCTGGCGGCGATGGCGGCCACCCGGTCGATGAGGAAGGGGTCGGTGACGGGCACCGCCTGGGAGGCCACCACCACCAGCAAGTCGATGTTGGCCACTGCGGGGCGGTAGAACTCATTTTTCCGGGGGAATATCTCGTCCAGCGCGCCTAAGCCGTCGGCCAGGGGGGTGAAGCGTACCCGGTCCCCCACCAGAGGGGTGAGCCTGGCGTGGCGGTGCTTTCCCCGGGCCCGGCAGGTGGTGACGGAGGACCCGTCATCCACGTAGTAGAAGCCGCTGAGGGCTTTTTGGATAATCCCCTCGCTCATGGGGCGTCGAAGTCCACGGGAATGGTGTTATCCAGCACTCCGTTGATATAGACGGACAGCTCCTTCTGACCCGTGCCGGTGACATCGAACTCCACCGCGGGCTCCATGTTGGCATCCACATCCTGGCCGAATACCTGGGCGCCGTCCATCAGCACCCGCACGTTGACCAGGCCGTCGAAGGAGGCCAGATTGACGGTAACAGTTTTGGTGGAAGGCTGGGGGGCGGGGGGCTCCGGCGGCTGCTTATCCGGGTCGGGGCCCATGCTGATGATCAGGTTGACCACCGTGCCCTCGTCCACTTTGGCGTTGGCCAAGGGGTACTGGCTGATGACCTTGCCCTCCTCCACCGTCTCGTCGTACTGGGGCTCCATTCTGCCCGGCGTCAGCTTATACATGTTGATTTCGTTTTCTGCCTCTGTCTTGGTCTTGCCCACCAGGTTGGGCATGTCAATCTCTTCCACCTTGGGGCCCCGGCTGACCACCATGTGGACCTCAGTGCCGGGGGAGAGGGGGATGTCTTTAAAGGGGGTGTAGGAGATGATATAGCCTTTTTCCACCGTGTCGTTGTCCTCATAGGTGGGGGGGGCCACCGGCTTCAGCCCCTTCTCCTGGAGCAGCCGGTAGGCGGCGTTATACTCCATGCCGTCCAGGTTGGGCATGGGAATGATCTCCGGGCCGCCGCTGATGGTGACGGTGATCTCGGTGATTGTCTCGCCCACGGAGGACTCCCCCTCGGGGGATTGCTCCAGGATGGTGCCCGGGTCGGCGTCATTGGTGACCGTCTCGCCCTCCACCAGCTGAAAGCGGCCCAGCAGCTCGGTGTTGTCCTTTACGTCTTCGTAGAGCTTGCCTACCAGATTGGGCACAGGGTAGGTTACCGGCTTGGCCAGCATATCCGCAAAGATGGTATTCACCAAAAAATATCCCATCAGGCCCACAAAAAGCAGCACGGCAGCGGCGGCCAGGACGATGGGCCAGATTGGGCTCCGGCGGGGGAGTTCATCCAAATCGTCGTCGTCCTCGTAGCGGCCGCGGCGGTGGGAGGAGTAGTCGTCCTCATAGCGGCGGCTGCGGTGGATGCTCCGCTCCTCCTCATACCGGCGCTCGCCGCTGGTGCGGCCGGAGGTCACATGGGCGGGGCGAATCTGGGTGCGGTCGTCGTCCAGCCCATCCTCGGGAGAGAACTCGGCGGCGCTGTAGTCGAAGTTGATATTGGGATTTTTCCGGAACTCCTCCAGGTCGGTGAGCATCTCGTTGGCGGAGAGGTAGCGGTTGTCCGGGTTGGGGGCCATGGCCTTCATGGTGATGGCCTCCAGGGCCTCGGGAATGGTGGGGTCCAGCTCCCGGGGGGACAGGGGAATGGAGTTGATGTGTTGGATGGCCACCGAAACGGGGGTGTCCCCCTCGAAGGGCAGGCGGCCGGTAATCATTTCGTAGAGCACCACGCCGGTGGAGTACAGGTCGGAGCGGCTGTCGATGTGGCTGCCCCGGGCCTGCTCGGGGGAGATATAGTGGACCGAGCCCAGGGCCTCCTGAGTCAGGGTGCTGTGTCCGCCGGAGGCCACCCGGGCGATGCCGAAGTCAGCCACCTTCACGCTGCCGTCCCGCAGGACCATGATGTTGTGGGGCTTGATGTCCCGGTGGATGATCCCCCGGCTGTGGGCGTGGCCCAGGGCCTTGGTAATCTGAGTGATAAAGTGGAGGGCCTCCCGCCAGTTGAGCTTGTTGCCCTTCTTCTGCATGTATTGCTTCAGGGTGATGCCGTCGATGAGCTCCATTACGATGTACTCCAGCTCAGAGGAGCGGCTCACGTCGTATACCGCCACAATGTTGGGGTGGGACAGCATGGCCACCGCCTGGGACTCGTCGTGGAAGCGGCGGCGGAACTCGGCGTCCTGGGCCAGCTCCTCCCGCAGAATCTTAATGGCCACCAGCCGGTTCAGCCGGTGGTCTCTGGCCTTGTAGACTTTGGCCATGCCGCCGGTGCCCACCAGCTCCAGAATCTCATATCTGTTATCGAGTAATTTACCGATGTACTGATCCATGGTAAATATCCTCCTTAATCTTTCAGCGTTTCACCAGCACGGCGGTCACGTTGTCCGGCGCGCCCCGGCTCAGGGCGATATCCAGCAGGCGCTGGCAGCAGTCCGCCTCAGCGCCCCCGTGGATCACCTCGTAGAGCATCTCCTGCTCGTTGACCACGTTGCTCAGTCCGTCGCTGCACAGCAGCAGATAGTCCCCCTGGGCCAGGGGGTGGCGGAAGCAGTCGGCCATCAGGATGGGCTCTGCCCCCAGAGCCCTGGTAATCAGGTTCTTGTGAGGGTGGGTGCGGGCCTGTTCCCGGGTCAGCTCGCCCCGTTCCACCAGGTCCTCCACCAGGGAGTGGTCCCGGGTGACCAGAACGATGCCCTCACCGTTGATGTGGTAGCACCGACTGTCCCCCTCATTGAGAATCACCGCCTCGGTGGAGCCGGCCAGCACCGCCACCAGGGTGGTGCCCATGCCGGTGCAGTCGTCGTCGTGGACGGAGCGGTGGAATACGGCCTGGTTGGCCGTCGAGGCGGCATGGGCCATCTGCTCCTCAACGGGGCCGTCTTGGCCCGGTTTGAGGAACTCCTCCATAAACAGCTCCACAGCCATGGTGCTGGCCACGTTGCCCGCCCGGGCACCGCCCATGCCGTCGCAGACCAGGGCAATCACCCTGCCGTCCTCCAGCACTCTGGCCGCGTAGGCATCTTGATTCTGTTGGCGTACCGCTCCGCGGTCAGTAATTCCCCACACCTGCATAGCGTTCAACCTCGTTTTCTGCTCGTCTCTATGTAGGGGCGGCTATAGGCCGCCTCTACTGTTCTTCTCTCATCGCCTTGCGGCGCAGCTGGCCGCAGGAGGCGTCGATGTCGCCCCCCAGCTTCCGCCGGACAGTGACCGTCACGCCGTGACCCTCCAGCCGTTTCTGGAAGGCCGCCACCCGGCGGCTGGGCTTGAGAGGGCTCTCCTCCACCTCGTTAAGGGGGATGAGATTCACATGGGCCGGGGCGCCCTTCAGCCGCTTTGCCAGCAGGTCGGCCTGCCAGTCGGCGTCGTTCACCCCGTCGATCATGGCGTACTCATAGGAGATGCGCCGGCCGGTGATGTTGAAATATCGGCGGCAGGTCTCCAGCAGTTTCTCCACCCCGACACTCCGGCTTACCGGCATAATCTTACTGCGGGTCTCGTCGTCCGGGGCGTGGAGGGAAACCGATAACGTTAATTGTAACCCATACTGAGCCAGTTTGTCAATTCTGTCCACTAAACCGCAGGTGGACAGGGAGATATGCCTCATCCCGATATTCAGCCCGTCAGGGTGGTTTACCAGGGTTAAAAACCGCAAAACCGTATCGAAATTGTCCAGCGGCTCCCCAATTCCCATCAAAACGATGTTGGAAACGGGGGCCCCGCTGTCTATTTGGGTAAAAAGCACTTGGTCCAACATTTCCGCAGGGGTCAGGTCCCGGACCTTCCCCGCGATGGTGGAGGCGCAGAAAGCACAGCCCATCCGGCAGCCCACCTGGCAGGAGATACACACCGTGTTGCCATGCTGGTAGCGCATGAGCACCGACTCCACACAGTTGCCGTCACTGAGCCGCCACAGGTATTTGATGGTGCCATCCTCCCGGGACATCTGCTTCCTGGCCACCGTGGGCGGGGTCAGGAGGGCAGTCTCCTCCAGCTTCTGCCGCAGGGCTTTGGACAGGTCGGTCATCTCCTGGAAGGAGGCCACTCCCCGGTAGAGCCATTTGAAAATCTGTTTGGCCCGGAAGGGGGGCTCCCCCTGCTCCTTCAGCCAGGCGGACAGCTCCTCTGGGGTCATGGACTTGATGTCAACCAATGCGTTCACCCCTCTTTGTGCAGTTTGCTGATGAAAAATCCGTCTGTCCCCTGGCGGTGGGGCCAGAGGGTGAGCATCCCCTCGCGGGCGTCCCCTACGTACTCGGGGAGACGGAAGCCCTCCGCCTTGAAATCCGGGTGCTCGGCTAAAAATGCCAGCGCCACATCCTCGTTCTCCCGGCGGAGCAGGGTACAGGTGGAGTAGACCAGCACTCCGCCGGGGCGCACATACCGGGCGGCGTTGTCCAGAATAGCCCGCTGGACCTTCGGCAGGTCTTTCAGCGGTTCCGGGTCCTTGTAGCGGATGTCCGGCTTCTTCCGGATCACCCCCAGGCCGGAGCAGGGGGCGTCCACCAGCACCCGGTCAAAAGCGTTCTCCCATTCTGGACGGAACACCTTGCCGTCGGCGGTCATGGGGGTGATATGAGACAGGCCCAGCCGGTCGGCGCCGGCCTGGATTAGCTTCTTCTTGTGGGGGTGGAGGTCACAGGAGATGATCTCTCCCTGTCCCTCCATCTGGATGGCGGCGGCAAAGCTCTTGCCCCCAGGAGCGGCGCAGCAGTCCAGCACCCGCATGCCGGGCTGTGGGTCCAGCGCCAGGACGGCCAGCTTGCTGGCCGGGTCCTGGATGTAGAGCAGACCGGCACAGAAGGCTTTCAGCCGCTCCAGATTGCCCGTTTTGGACAGAATCAGGCAGTCGGTCAGCCAGGGGTGGGGCTGGGTGGTGACACCCTCCCCCTCCAGAGAGGCCACCAGCGCTTCCGCTGAGGTCTTTGTGGTGTTGACCATGGCGGTAATGGGAGCCTGACTGTTGTTGGCGGCCAGCAGTTTAGCTGTCTCCTCACTGCCCAGGGCGGTGAGAAACTCTTTTACCAGCCAGTCCGGATGGGAATATAACGTGGAAAAATAACTCATCGGATCGGTCTTTGAGATGGTGGGCAGATGGTCCAGACTGCGCTCCAGATTGCGCAGGATACCGTTGACCATCCCCGCCGCCCGGGGGTTTTTGCAGTGCTTGCGGGTCAGCTCCACAGAGGAATTCACCGCCGCGCTGTGGGGGATCTTGTCCAGAAACAGCATCTGATAACACCCCAGCCGCAGGGCCTCCACCACCTTGCCCTCCATCCGTTTCAGCGGCAGGTTGGAGAAGTGGGACAGGTAGAAGTCCAGTAGCATCCGGTTCTGCACCACGCCGAAGCACAGCTGGGTGGCCAGCGCTCCGTCCCGGCTGTCCAGCCCGGCGGCGGACAGCCGCTTTTTCAGGATGGCGTCCGACCATCCTCCCTGCCGCTGGCAGTCGTTCAGCGCCAGCAGCGCCGTTTCCCGAGCGTCCATGCTTCTTCACCGGCCTTTCTTCTTCTTTTTCTTGAAAGAAAAAGAAGCAAAAAAAACTTTGGGAAAAACTTCGTTTTTCCTCTGTTTAAACTTGGAGTGGGTGGCCCCGCAAATAGGCGGCGGCGGTCATTTTCTTTTTGCCGGGGGGTTGGAGCTCCAGAATGCGCAGGACGTTCCCGTCTCCGCAGGCGATATCGATGCCTCCAAACGCGGTGGAAACCACACAGCCGGGCGCGGCATCGTGCAGATGCTTTTCCACCACCTGGGCGCTATATATTTTCATGGGTTCGCCGCTGATGACGTCGGTAGAGGCCATAGGCCAAGGGACCAGGCCCCGGGCTTTGTTGTAAATGCTCTGGGCGGACTGGCTCCAGTCGATGGGGGACAGCGCCTTGGACAGCATGGGGGCCAGGGTGGCCTTTTCGTGGTCCTGGGGAATGCGGGCGGAGGCGCCCGCCTCGATCTGGGCCGCCGCCTCCAAAATCATCTTCCCGCCCAGCTCAGCCAGCCGGTCATAGAGCACGGCCGCGGTCTCCGCCGGGTCAATCGGGGTGGACTGCTGGAGGATGATGTCCCCCGCGTCCAGCTGGGAGGCCATGTGCATGATGGTGACACCTGTCTCCTGCTCGCCGTTGAGGATGGCCCAATTGATGGGGGCGGCCCCCCGGTACTTGGGCAAGAGCGAGGAGTGGATATTGACGCACCCCTTGGGGGGCAGGGCCAGGATCTCATCGGGGAGGATGCGGCCGTAGGCCGCCACCACAATCAGCTCCGGGTCCAGCTCCTTCAACACGGCCAAGGCGGTGCCGTTCCGCAGCTTTTCCGGCTGAAAGACCGGGATACCGTGCTCCTGGGCGCACACCTTCACCGGCGGGGGCTGGAGCTTGTTCTGGTGCCGGCCCACAGGCTTGTCCGGCTGACAGAACACCCCCGTCACCTGGTGATTGGCGATCAGCGCCTTCAGGGACGGGATGGCGAACTCGGGCGTGCCCATAAAGACAATTCTCATCTTCTTCTCCTTCTCTTTCTGGGCTTGCCCTCGTCCTCCTTGGCCAGGATCTCGTCCAGTTCCTCGGCGGTGTACAGGCGGTCGGTGTGTTCGTCATACATATGGCCGTCCAGGTGTTCCAGCTCATGGCAGAAGCACCGGGCCGCCAGGTCGGCGCCCTCGGTCTCAAACCAGTCGCCGTTCCGGTCCTGGGCCCGGACCTTTACCCAGGTGGGCCGTTTTACCTTGCCCCACATGCCGGGGATGGACAGGCAGCCCTCCCAGTCCTCCACCTCGCCCTCCTGGGCAAGGATCTCCGGATTGACCAACTCGATCATCTCGTCGCCCTCCGGGTCGGGTACCACAATAACCGCCCGGCGCAGAATGCCCACCTGTGGGGCCGCCAGTCCCATACCGTTGGACTCCGTCAGGGTCTGCTTCAGGTCGTCCAGCAGATCGGCCAGCTTGCTGTCAAATTTGGTGACCGGGTGGCATACTTTGTTCAAAGCCGGGTCTCCCTGGGTCAAAATTGTCCTGATTGCCATACTTCTTTCTCCTTTGGGCTTTTTGTCTCTTCTTTTCCTTCTGATGTAAGAAAAGAAGCAAAAGAAAACATTGAAAAAGCTTCGGTTTTTTAGCTGTTATAGGGGTCTGTGTCCGCATAGACGGACACTCCTTTGCTCTCCTTATCCTTTTGGACCGCCCGCAGCAGATAGGCCAGCATAGACCGGAATTGCTTTTCCGGCTGGCCGGTGAGGGTGAGGCGGTAGCGGTAGCGGTTATTGACCTTGGCCACCGCCGTGGGAGCGGGGCCCAGAAGCTGCCACTGGCCCGGGAGCTGGGGCAGGGACTGCTCCAGGGTGCGGCGCAGCCGGGAACAGCAGCGCAGAACGGCCCCCTCGTCCAGACCGGAGGCGGTGATCACCACCCGCTGGGCAAAGGGGGGGTCCCGGCGCAGGCGGCGCAGCTGAATCTCCTGCTCATAGAAGCCGTCGTAGTCCTGCAGGGCGGCGCAGCAGATCACATCGTTGCGGGGGGTAAAGGTCTGAATCACCGCCCGGCCCTGTTTTTCGCCCCGGCCCGCCCGACCCACCACCTGGGTGAGCAGGGAGAAAGTCCGCTCTCCGGCCCGGAAGTCGTCCACATAGAGGGACAGATCGGGGGCCACTACCCCTACCAGGGTCACATTTTCAAAATCCAGCCCCTTGGCCACCATCTGGGTGCCTACCAGTACAGGGACCCGCTCCTTCCGGAAGCGGTCCAGCAGCTCCTCGTGGGGGTGGGCGGCGGAGACAGTATCGGCGTCCATCCGCAGTACTTCTGTCCAGGGAAACAGATCCTGAAGCTCCTCCTGGACCCGCTGAGTACCGGTGCCCACAAAGTTCAGCAGTCCCCCGCAGGAGGGACAGGCCGGGGGCAGGGGCTGGGAGAAACCGCAGTGGTGGCACATCAGCCGGTTGTTGGCCGAGTGGTAGGTCAGCTTGACAGAGCACCGGGGGCACTCCGGCACCTCTCCGCACTCCCCGCAGGACACCATCCGGCTGGCCCCCCGGCGGTTGAGGAACAAAATGGCCTGTTCCTTCCGCTTGAAATTCTCCTCCAGCTCCCGCCGCAGGACCGAGCTGATCGCCCCGGCGTTGCCCTGGCGCAGCTCCTCCTTTAAATCGACGATGAGTACCTGGGGCAGGGACTTTTGGTTGTATCGGTTTCTCAGCTGAAACAGCCCGATCTGGCCCTCCCGGGCCTGGTACATGGTCTCCACCGACGGGGTGGCCGAGCCCAGCACCAGCAGGGCGCCGTTTTGGACGCAGCGGTATTTGGCCACCTCCCGGGCGTGGTAGCGGGGGGCGTTTTCCGACTTGTAGCTGGCCTCCTGCTCCTCGTCCAGGATGATGAGCCCCAGGCTGCTCAGAGGGGCAAACACCGCCGACCGGGTGCCGATGACCACCTGAGCGTCGCCCCGGCGGGCCCGTTTCCACTCGTCGTACCGCTCCCCCGCCCGGAGAGAGCTGTGGAGCACCGCCACCTGTTTTCCAAAGTGGGCGGCAAAGATGCGCAGCAGCTGGGGAGTGAGGACGATCTCCGGCACCAGCACCAGGGCGGTGCGGCCCCGGGCCAGGGTCTCCTGGATGAGCCGGATGTATACCTGGGTTTTGCCGCTGCCCGTCACCCCGTAAAGCAGGGCGGCGGCAGGCTTGCCCGAGCGCGCCAGAGCGTTCAGTCCCTGGAAGGCGGCCTGCTGCTCCTCGTTGAGCACCGGCGGCGGAAGGGGGGCGATGTCCTGCGGGGGAGGGCGGCGCAGCGTCTCCTGCCGCTCCAGGGTGAGAATGCCGCTTTTCTCCAGCGAGCGGATGGTCTGCATGGAGGCTCCGGTGTAGTAGCACAGCTCCTTGGCGGAGGCGGCCCCCAGGGTGCACAGCAGCTCGGTTACCGAATAGCGCAGAGGGGCGGATTTCCGCTTCAGCGACACCATGGCCATAGCGTCCTCCGCCGGTACCGCCAGCACCGCCAGCTTTTCCGTCTTGTCCCCCACCGCCCGCTGGGCGGCGGTTTCCAGACGGACGGCGCCCCCATCAATCAGCCGGCGGATGGCCGGGTTGGGGTCTTTGGTGCCGAAGGCCAGGCGGATTTGTTCCATATCCCCTCTGCCGCCCAGGCTCCACAAAAGATCCAGCAGATGCTTTGCGGCGGCGGAGCCCTGGGCGGCGGCATAAGACCCCTCCCGGTCTACGCCATCCTGGAGCGCCACGCTGTCCCGCAAAGAAAAATACAGCCCCGCGGGCAGCATGGCCTTGACGCAGTCGTAGACGGTGCAGAAGTACCGCTCCCGCATCCACAGGGCCAGATGGATGGCCTTCTCGTCCAGGACGGGCTCCTCGTCCAGCAGGGCCCGGATGGATTTCAGGGCCTTGCCGTCTGGAAGGGCCTCCTGGAGGGAGAGGACGATTCCGTCAGAGCCCCGGTTGCCGGCGGCAAAGGGTACCAGCACCCGCATTCCGGGCACCAGCCGGTCCTCCAGCTCCTGGGGAACCAGATAGTCGTAGGGAAGGTCGATGGAGTAGACCGCTTTGGACACAGCCACCTTCGCTATTTTTCTTGACATGGCTGATACCACCCCAATGTGGGGCAGGGGCTGCGCCTCTGCCCAAGATCCATGTTTGTCAAAAAAAGGGGGCGACGCCCCCTGCTGCTTATGCGTCCGCCTGCTCCGGCTTGCTGTCCAGCTTGCCCTCGGCCACCGCCTGGATGGCGATGCTCACCGGTTTTTCAGCCAGGGGTTCGCCGGCCATCTCGGCCTCTCGGGCAATGCGCCGGGCCTGACAGGCCACCACATTCACCAGCTCGTAACGGCTGGGCACTTTTTCTAAAAGGTCCTTCATGGCAGGATACAGCATCATAACAAAAAACTCCTTCTTTTTCAAAACTAATGGGACATATATCCTATCTTTACGCAAACTGCGCGAGAATAGACTTGCGGTTGTCTACCCGGCATTCGGCGGCTGTCAGGATGGCCTCGATCTCTGCCACCGCCCCGGACACCTTGTCGTTGATAACCAGGTAGTCGTAATTGGGGATCTCCTTAAATTCCACTCTGGCCTTTTCCAGCCGGCCGGCGATAACGTCCTCGCTGTCGGTGTTCCGGCGGTGGAGGCGGCGGGACAGCTCCTCGAAGGAGGGGGGGATGATGAAGATGAACAGGGCGCCGGGACACCGGGCGCGCACCTTGGCCGCCCCCTGCACCTCGATGTCCAGCAACACGTCTACCCCCGCCTCCAGTCTGTTCTGGATTGCCTTCAGGGAGGTGCCGTAGTAGTTGTTCACATATTCGGCATATTCCAGCAGCTCGTCATCAGCGATCATCCGCTCAAACTCCGCCCGGTCTACAAAGTTGTAGTTTACCCCGTCCTGCTCACCCACCCGGGGCTGCCGGGTGGTATAGGATACAGAGAAATAGATGTTGTCCCGCTGGCCCAGCAGCTCGGCGATTACCGTGCTCTTGCCCACGCCAGACGGTCCGGACAACACAATGAGCTGCCCCTTTTCCTTTTTCATGGCTTCTCCTCTCCGCTGTCTCCGCCCTCCAGCCGGCCGGCGATGGTCTCGGGAGTGAGGGAGGACAGCACCAAGTGGTCGTGGTCCAAAATAAGGATAGCGCTGGTGCGCCGCCCGTAGGTGGCGTCGATAAGGCTGCCCCGGTCTCTGGCCTCTTGGACCATGCGCTTGATGGGGGCGGAGTCGGGGCCCACAACGGCCACCACCCGTCCCGCGGCTACCAGGCTCCCAAATCCGATGTTGATAAGTTTCAATAGATCGCCCCCTGCACGCTGTTATTCGATGTTCTGCACCTGTTCCCGGATTTTTTCAATCTCGGCCTTGATGTCCACCACCTGGCCGCTGATCTCCAGGTCGCTGCACTTAGAGCCGATGGTGTTGGCCTCCCGGTTGAACTCCTGAATGAGGAAGTCCAGCTTCCGGCCGGTGGCGCCCCCCTTGGAGAGCATCTCCCGCAGTTGGCTGATGTGGCTGCGCAGGCGGACGGTCTCCTCGTCCACGGCCACCTTGTCGGCGAAGATGGCCGCCTCGGTGAGGATGCGTGCGGGGTCCAGCTGAGTGTTGGACAGCACCTCGTTCATCCGGGCCTCCAGCTTGGCGCGGTACTCGGCCACCGTCTGGGGGGAGCGCAGCTCCACCAGGGCCACCTTTTTTTCAATGGTGACGGCCCGGGACAGGATGTCCTCCTTCAGCCGGCCGCCCTCCCGAGTGCGCATCTGGTCGAAGTCGGCCAGGGCCCGGTCCAGCACAGAGCAGATGTCTCTGGCCATCTGTTCCACGTCCTCCTCCGCCTTCTCGGCCAGCAAGACCTCGGGAAAACGGGAGAGCAGCGAGATGGAAATATCATCGGAAAGCCCATAGTCCGCCGCCAGCTGCTTCAGGGCGGTGAAATAACCGTCGGCCACCGGCCTGTTGATGGACACCTGTACTTTCTCAGCGCCGGTGCTGTCCAGGGTGACAAACACATCTACCTTTCCCCGGGTAATCACGCTCTGAACCCGGCTTTTAATGGCGTCCTCCGCAAAGAGGTACAGCCTGGGGATGCGTACGTTACAATCTAAATAGCGGTTATTAACGGAGCGCAGCTCCACAGTGATGGTACAGCCGTTGATTGTTTCCTCAGCACGGCCGTACCCAGTCATGCTTTTGACCATGTTGTTCACTCCCTGTCACGAGATTTATGGGGGGATATTCTCAGAGCCTCCGGCCAGTTCCAATCCGGACCCGCAAAAAGCCGATCAGACGGGACAGGCCAATGTCATACATTACAAAAATCAGGCTGCCCAGGAGATAGAGCAGCAGGGTGCTGTTTTTCAGCCATTCCGGCGCCTGGGGCAGGAACATGGACTGGAGGACAAACCAAAACAGCGAGAGGGTCAGCTCAAACCAGGACAGCTTCAGCCCCCACTCCAAGGTTCGGCGCTCCAGGGTTTCCAGCCGGCCCTTAACCACCGGATACAGCCCCAGAAAGGCCAGAAACAGCAGGGCGACCCCCTTGTCTGGCAACAGAAACAGCCCCAGCAGGGAGGCCGCCGCCCAGCACAGGTAGCCCGCCGTCCTCCCGGCGTATAGGGTGGCCGCCATGGGGAAGAGCCCGGCCGCCGCGGTGAGGCCGACACGGCCGGAGGGGGCGGTGCAGGCCAGCCATAAGACCGCCAGGCTTCCAGCGGCCATTACGCCGCCCAGAGCTGTGTATACGGTTTTCTTCTGATCCTGTCTTGCCATTTCAGCAGCGGCCTCCTCCACACAGGCAGTTGAGGCACATCATCGTTGTGCAGCAGTCCATGGCGTCCATCCCGGTGGAGTAGCCGGCGGGGCGGTAGCCCCCCATGGACCCCCGCTGCATTACAGCCAGGGCCTGGCGGTACTCCATGTTGCCGGGCTCCAGCTGGACGGCCCGGGTGTAGTTTTGCATAGCCTCGTCCAGCCAGCCCTTCCGATAGGCGATGCTGCCCGACAGGAAGTACCACTCCCCGTCCTTCTGCCCCACCTCGTAGAGCAGCTGCTCGGCCTGGTTTAGGTCGCCGGCGTTGATTAGGTTGCGGATGCGGGCGTAGGTGGGGTTGGCGTAGCCGCGCTGCTGGTAGCCCCCGCCATAGCCGCCGCTGTAACTCCCGGAGGAACTCCCGCCCCCCGAGCGCTGCTTGGTGATGGTGTCGTAGGCCTCGTTGATCTCTTTCATCTTCTCCTCGGCCAGGTCGGCCAGGGGGTTGTTCTGATAGTTGTCTGGATGGTATTTCCGGGCCAGCTCGCGATAGGCCTTTTTGATCTCGTCGTCGCTGGCGTTCTGGCTTACCCCAAGAACACTGTACGGGTCTCTCATGTGTCGTTTCTCCAAATCTTTTGTTTTTTGATCTCTTTCCAGCTTCCATCAAAGACGGCCCTCTGCACCAGGGGGAGGCCGAGATAGACAATGTTTTCCAGCAGGGGCTTCCGGCAGCCAAACTCCCCCAGCTGGAGGGCGGCCCCCACAAGGGCCAGGGAGTGATTCATGGTGCGGGCCAGGGCCTCCGGGTCTCCCATGGGGCCGTACCGGGCGGACACCGGGTTGTAGCGGCCGGCCAGCTTGTCCTCCTCCAGGTCATCCTGGGCGTCGGCCAGATAAATCCACCGGCCCAGGTGGTACAGCAGCTGGGACAGCACCCGTCCCCGCTCCCCGTCCTGGGGCGCGGCGGATTGGAGCAGCCGGGCAAAGGTGTCTGCCGTCCGGTCCAGGGAGGAGCACCCCTCCCGCTCCAGGGCGGACAGCTCCTCCAGGCAGCCCTGCACGGCGCGGTCAAACTCCGGGCAGCGGCGGGCTGCCTTTCGGTAGGCCGGCCCCAGAGCCAGGGAGATTGTCCAGGCGGGCAGTCTCTTCCACAGGCCGTTGTCCCGCAGATCGTCCCGCAGCTTCCACCAGGCCAGCACCAGACTCTCCGCGGCAGCCAGATCCAGGGCGGAACTGTTTGGGCACATGGGCATCTTCCGCAGAGGGTTGGCGTGGCACCGGCCCCGGCAGGGGGTGAAGGCGTCCTCCGGCTCCCACAGCAGCAGGGTCAGGAAGGTGAAGTCGAAGTTGAGCAGCATGGGGGCGACGGGGCCATACTGCCGCCGCAGACAGCGGCACAGCCCGCAGTAGGTGGCACGGTACAGGTCAAAATCCCTGCATTTCAGCTCCGGACGGAAGGGACGCACATAGCCGAACATAGGTCTAACCTCAGTGCAGCTGCTTTAAAATGGAAAATTCCGGAGCCCGGCTGGCGGATATGGCCCGGTCCATCAGCACGGCGGGGAGAAAACCCGCCGCCAGTCCCGCCGCCGCCGGCAGCAGGGAGGCGATTTCGCCCAGATGGAGCAGATTCAGCCCCAGGGCATAGCCCAGCCCCAGTCCCACACAGGGCAGCAGGAACACCACCACAGAGGCGCTGATGTTTTTCTGGCTGGCGGGCTCCACCTCCACAAAGTCCCCGGGCTTGGCCCCGATGGGGTTGGAGGCCAGGGCCAGAATCTCCTGGGGGGGCTTGGCCGAGCAGCCGGCGCAGGCGCCGTCGCAGTGCAGGCCGCACTCCATCTGCCGCAGCAGGGAGACCTCGGCCACCCCGTCTTGGACAATTTTCTTTACAATCGCGTTTTGAACCATGACAATGCCTCGCTCCTGCACAAAGTTTCGGTTAGGCGCTGTTTGAAAAGTGGAAACATGCTCAACAACGAGGGACTTCGCCGCCAGGCAAACACAATTTTTCGCAGGAATACTGGATGTATTTCAAGAAAAATTGGGGAAGCATGAGGACGAAAGACCCGTCGTTTGGACGTTTTGACATTTTTAAACGAGCCCTAGTGGTCCATCCGGACAGAAATCAAATCATATCCCGGGCGAAATTTCCGCATGGCATCGTTGTTGTCCTTGACGGGCGACAGCCCGCCTGCGTCCGCCGCCTTGCCCTGCGAAAATTCTGCTCCGGCTTCTGGTTCGCTTTCTGACCAGATACACCACTAGCTTAAATTGACTACAACGGTATATTTGCCCACCACGCCCACAGTGCTGCCGTTGTCCAGATAGACCCGGGCGGGCACCTGGCGGCTGCCCAGGGTGTTTACGTCGGACAGGTCGGCCACCACGCGAATCTGGGTGGAGTCGATGTTAGCCAGATCCTCTGCCTGGCCGCGGATGGTAACAGGAAGGCTCATGGTAATCACCTCGGCGGTAAGGCCGTTAGGGGGCTGGGTAGTGGTGATGTTGTGGGCCGCAAAAACGGCGGTGTTCAGCCCCTGGACAGACACGGTGACCTCGACAGAAGTCAAGCCGCTTTCGTTGGTCAGGCTGGGGTCCAGGGCGATGGGGAAGGTAAATGCCTTGGAGCCGATCACATCGGACAGGTCCACGCTGCCCAGGGAGATCTCCTCCAGTCCCTCCAGATCCGTTTCGGTGCCGGAGACAATAATCGTTGGCGGGTCTGAGTCAAAACCCTCAAAGCTGATGTTGGCGTCCTCCTCAGTGGCGCCGCCGCCGGGGATAACATTGACGGTGAGGGCCACCTCCTTGGTCTTTACCACCGGAACAATCACATAGGCGGTGTCGGCGCTGAGGGTGATCTCCAGGCCGGTGAGGGGGCTGCCCTGCTTGTCCAGGGGGGTTAAGGTCAGATCGCCGGCAAAACGCTCGCTTAGCTCCTCGCTTCTTAAAACGGCCGCTACGCTGGCTACTTGATTGACCTGGTCCACCGGGCCGCTGATAATTACCTTCTCCGGCTCGATGGCCGGGGTGCCCATCTGGTAGCCCTCTGCCACCCGGCCGTCCAGCTGGAACTGGACATCGAAGGGCTTGGTATACAGCTTCTCCACGGTTACGGTGACGGTGGAAGTCTGGGCGCTGAGCTCATCGGCGTTGATGGTTTCCGGCCATACCTCCCGGTAGCGCAGGGTGTTTTCCCCCTCCACACAGCGGGACACATCCACGATGACAGACAGGCCGCTGCGGTTGCGCAGCAGGTCGGTGCGGGCGCTGTTGGGGCCGGATACCCGCAGCTCCACAGTCTGGGGGGAAATCTCTGAGATGGCCAGCCCCTGGCTGGTGAGAACGTTGGTCCCGGTGGTGTCGACCCGGACATTGTGGACCAGGATAGACCCGTCGGGGTCCACAGCGGCCCGGATATAGGCCCAGAAGATAATAGCCAGCAGAATGGACAGCAAAACATAGACCCACCGGCTCTCTCTCAGCCGTGCCATCATAGCGGATCACCCTCTTCCTTTCTGCCCTGGCCAAACAGCGGGCCCAGCAGCGGGAACTGGCTGCCCTTCTTCTCCTCTTCACTGTCGTTGAGCAGCTCGTTGCGCAGCAGGCGCTCCAGGGTTTCGGGGGCCAGGTGCCGCTTGAGCATTCCGCCCACGGCGGCGGAGATGGAGCCCGTCTCCTCTGAGACGATGACCACCACAGCGTCGGAGTGCTCGCTCATACCGATGCCCGCCCGGTGGCGCATGCCCAGGTCCCGGCTCAGATTGACGTTGCTCGACAGGGGGAGCATACAGCCCGCTCCCACAATCCGGCCGTCGCGGACGATGACCGCCCCGTCGTGGAGGGGGGCCTTGTTCCAGAATATGTTCTTTAAAAGCTCACTGGACACCCCGCAGTCCAGGGTGGTGCCCGTTTTAATCACGTCGTCCAGCAGATTCTGCCGCTCAAAGACCATCAGCGCCCCCACCCTGTCCCGGGACAGATCGGTGTAGGCCTCGGTGGTCTGGCTGATGGCGGTCTCCATCTCCTGGCCGGCCTCTTTGCTGGAGGCAAAGACAAAGCCCAGGCGGCCGCTGCCCATCCGCTCCAGAAAACGGCGGATCTCCGGCTGGAACAGCACCACCAGCACAACAAAGCCCCACTGTACCACCTTGTCCAGCAGAAAGCTGGTGGCGGTGAGGGAGAGGACGTTGTCTGAGGCGGCAAACATGACCATCATCAGGATCAGCACGCCCCACATGACCCGGCCGGAGCTGGTTTTGCGCAGCATCCACAGCAGTTTATAGATGACAAAGGCCAGAATGGCGATGTCTACAATATCCGTCAGCTGGATCTGAAGCAGGGGGAAGTAGGACTGAAAAAAGATCTGAGCGTTATGAAACATCTCGGTCACAGAGGGTTCACCTCATTCCTGTTTTGATGAGTGCAAAACATCTCATCATATCCATCTTGTTATTATACGATATTTCCTTCCGCTTGGCAACCAAAAAGACAAATTCCAACATGAAATTTTTTTGAACAGGGGGAGGAAGGACGGTTTTATCCATAGAAATACCGGAGGAGAAGGGCGTGAGCCATTCTCCTCCGGAGCAGCGGAAAAAGCAGGGGCCGCCTCGGGCCGGACCGATCAGCCTGGCGTGCAAAGAGGGCGCAGGACGTGGAGAAACTGGTCGATTTCCCGGCTGGTGTTAAAAGCGGACACGCTGGCCCGCAGGGTGCCTGTCTCCAGGGTGCCGGCGGTCTCGTGGGCCAGGGGGGCGCAGTGGAGGCCGGCCCGCAGGGCGATGCCCCGGCTGCCCAGTTGTTCCCCCAGGTTCTCGCAGTCGGTATTTTTCAGCCGGAAGGACAGCACACCCGCCTGGACGGCCGGGTTCCGGGCCTGAAAAACCTCCACGCCGGGGATGGCTCTCAGTTCGTCCCCCATGCGCTGGATGAGCTTGGACTCCTGGGCGGCAATGGCGGAAACGCCCCGGCGCTCCACAAAACGCAGGCCCTCCAGCAGTCCGGCGACGCCGGCGATGTTGTGGGTGCCCGCCTCCAGCCGGTCGGGGAGAAAGTCGGGCATGGACTGCCGCTTAGACTCGCTGCCCGTCCCTCCCTCCAGCAGAGGGGTGGGGTCTATTCCACACAGCAGCAGGCCGGTGCCCTGGGGGCCGTACAAGCCCTTGTGCCCCGGCATGGCGAGAAAGGCCGCTCCCAGGGCGGTGAAGTCCAGGGGCAGACAGCCGGCAGACTGGGAGGCGTCGATAATCAGCGGGACGCCTCGCTCCCGGCACAGGGCGGCAATGTCCTCCACCGGCAGGATGAAGCCGAAGACGTTGGACACATGGGTGCAAACCGCCAGGTCCGCCCCCCGGTCCAGCTCCCGGCGGAAGGCGTCCAGGGCGGCCCCCTGATCGAAGAGCGGACTGCGGGCTACCCGGATGTCCGCCTCCAGGGCGTGGAGGGGCCGGGTAACCGCGTTGTGCTCATAGCCCGAGATGACCACCCGGCTGCCCGGCCGGGCCAGGGTTTTGATGGCGATGTTCAGGCCATGGGTGGCGTTGAAGGTGAAAACCACCTGTTCCGGATCGTCTAAGTGGAACAGTCGGGCCGCGGCCTCCCGGCAGGCAAAGGCGGTGTCCGCCGCGGCCATAGCGGGCCGGTGGCCCCCGCGTCCGGGGCTGGCCAGGTGGTTAATAGCCCAGGCGGAGGAGCGCGCCACCGCGGCGGGCTTTTGCAGGGTGGTGGCGGCGCTGTCCAGGTAGATCACAGGGCCACCTCCTGATAGCTGCCGTCTCCGGCGGTGATATAGATCCGCTTAGGGGTCAGCCCGACCCGCCGCAGGATACGCAGGGAGTCGGGCAGGTTCCGCTGGGAAATTTTCACCGAATGGCTGCACCCCTCGCCCGCAATGCTCTTGGGGGAGCGGAGAATGCGGGCGGTGATGCCCGCCCGCTCCAGCGCCGCAGCGGTGCGCTGGGCATAGGTTAAAGAGCGGCACACAATTAAATAATAGAGCATGGCATGGTTCCTTTCCTGGGGCAGGACCCTCCCGCCCCGCAGAAATAGCCGGGAGGGGAAGGGGGGTTCCCCTCTCGAAACCAGTCTATGCGCTGGAGCGGGAGGCTGACACCTGGCGGAGCGCCTTAAAAACCGGAGAGGGCCGTTTTCGCCCTTCCCCTTGCAATGGCTGGATAATTATAGTACAATAGGACACATTGAGTTTGCTGGTTTTGGCTTGCGGGCTGGAGCACCGTAAGCGCTTGCAGAGCCTGGAAGGGGGGGAGAGGATGAGTATGACGGCGGTGAAGGCGGTAACGCCCCACAGCCCCGCCCACCGGGCGGGGGTCCGGGTGGGAGAGACATTGACCCACATCAACGGCCACCCCGTTGTAGACGTGCTGGACTATAAATTTTACGGCTACGATCCCCGGCTGGAGCTCACCCTGAAAAGCCCCGACGGGGCGGTGCGCACCCTGCGGGTGCGCAAATCCGAGGGGGAGGACCTGGGGCTGGAGTTTGAGACCTACCTGATGGACCGGGCCCGGTCCTGCGCCAACCACTGCATCTTCTGCTTTGTGGACCAGATGCCGCCGGGAATGCGGCCCTCGCTCTATTTCAAGGACGACGACGCCCGGCTCAGCTTCCTGCTGGGCAACTACCTCACCCTCACCAACCTCTCCCCCCGGGAGGTGCAGCGGATTATTGACCTGCGTATCTCTCCTATTAACATCTCCGTCCACACCACCGACCGGAAATTGCGGACAGAGATGCTGAAAAATCCCAGGGCCGGGGAGGGCATCGACATCATGGAGCGGCTGGCAGAGGCCCGCATCACCATGAACTGCCAGATTGTCTCCTGTCCCGGCGTCAACGACGGCCCCGCCCTGGACAAGACCTTAAACGACCTGGCGGCTATGTTCCCGGCGGTGAACAGCGTGTCGGTGGTGCCGGTGGGGGTGACCCGCTACCGGGAGGGGCTCTATCCCCTGCAAACCTACACCAAGGACACCGCCGCCGTCCTCATCGACCAGGTGGAGGCCTTCGCCGCGAAACACCTGGAGGAGCAGGGGACACGGCTGGTGTGGTGCTCCGACGAGTTTTACCTGCTGGCCGGGCGGGAGCTGCCTCCCGAGGACTACTTTGAGGACTTCACCCAGCTGGACAACGGGGTGGGGATGCTCACCCTGCTGTCCAAGGAGTTTGGTCGGGCTCTGGACTTGATGGAGCGATCCGAGCTGGAGGGGACAACCCCCTTTTCCATCGCCACCGGGGTGTCCGCCGCCCCATTTTTAGCAAAATTAGTGGACCAGGTCCGGGAAAAATGTGGTACAATAGAGGGGAAGGTCTATCCCATCGTCAACCGCTTCTTTGGGGAGACCATCACTGTGGCCGGACTGGTCACCGGGGGCGACCTTATCGACCAGCTCCGGGGGAAGGAGCTGGGACAGCGGCTGCTCATCCCCGCCAATATGCTCCGCTCCGGGGAGAACGTCTTTTTGGACGACGTGACCACCGACGATGTGGAGCGGGAGTTGGGCGCGTCTGTGGTCCCCGTCCCCCAGGACGGCTACGAGCTGCTGGACGCCATCTGCGGCATTGAACCCACCCTCACCCAGCAGAAGCTGGCCTGGGAGAATGAGGAATTTTATCGATACAATCCGTAAAGGAAG
>JAAWLY010000014.1 GCA_022798155.1 Lawsonibacter sp.
GGACAGCCGGCCCATGAGGACGATGTTCACCGCCTTGCTGCTCCCGGCCTCCTCGGCCAGCTTGAGGCAGTCCAGGGCGTCCACCTTGGCCCCGGCGGCCTTCATCTTCTCCACCAGGTTCTCCGGGTAGCTGGCCGCGCCGGTGATGACGGGCATGGGGTCGATCTGCTGGGTGGAGGTGACGATCTGACCATCGGGCTTTAAGTAGCTCAGCCACCGGGCGGCCTCCAGCAGCTCGAAGGAGACGATGTAGTCCGCCTCCCCCTTGTCGATGACGGGGGAGTTCACCTTATCGCCGTAGCGGACATAGGTGACCACGGAGCCGCCCCGCTGGGACATGCCGTGGACCTCAGACACCTTCACGTCATAGCCCTGCTCCATGAGAAGGTGGCCCAGCAGCTTGGAGGCCAGCAGGGACCCCTGTCCCCCCACGCCGACGATCATAATATTTTTGGTTTCCATCTCTCAGCCCTCCTTTTTGGTGCTCTGGAACGCCTGCACAGGGCACAGCTGCTCACACACGCCGCAGCCCACGCACTGGGTGCTGTCCACGCGGGCTTTGCCCTCCTTGATGGAGATGGCGGGGCAGCCGATTTTCATGCAGCTGCGGCAGCCCACGCACTTGACCACATCCACCTTCAGCGGCGCCTCGTGCTTGACATACTTCAACAGGGCGCAGGGCCGGCGGCTGATGATGACGGAGGGCTCGTCCGCGGCCAGCTCCTCTTTAATGGCCGCGTCGCAGGCCTTCAAATCGTAGGGGTCCACCACCCGCACCCGGTTGAAGCCCATGGCCCTGCACAGGGCCTCCAGGTCGATCTTGCCGGCAGGGTCGCCCTTGATGTTGTAGCCGGTGGTGGGGTTTTGCTGGTGGCCTGTCATGCCGGTGATGGAGTTGTCCAGGATGATAACGGTAGAGTTGGACTGGTTGTAAGCGATGTTGGCAAGGCCGGTCATGCCGGAGTGCATAAAGGTGGAGTCGCCGATGACAGCCACGGACTTGCCTTCGGACTCAGCGCCCCGGGCCTTGTTGAAGCCGTGAAGGGTGGAGACAGAGGCCCCCATACACAGCGTCATCTCCATGGCGGACAGGGGGGCGACGGCGCCCAGGGTGTAGCAGCCGATGTCTCCCAGGACGGTGACCTTGTTCTTGCTCAGGGTGTAGAACAGTCCCCGATGGGGGCAGCCGGCGCACATGACGGGGGGCCGGGGCGGGATGGGGTCATCGATGATTTTGCCGGTATGTACCCTGCCGCCCAGCTTTTCGGCCACCAGATTCTGGGAGAACTCCCCCTCCATAGGCAACACATCTTTGCCGGAGACGGCAAGGCCCAAGGCTTTACAGTGGTTCTCAATGATGGGATCCAGCTCTTCTACCACCACAAGCTTTTCTACTTTACTGGCAAAGTCCTGGATGAGCTTCACGGGCAGGGGGTTGGCCATACCCAGCTTGAGAACGGAGACGGAGTCGCCAAAGACTTCCTTCACATACTGGTAAGAGGTGGAAGCGGTGATGATGCCCACCTTGGTGCCCCCCATCTCCACCCGGTTGATGGGAGCGGTCTCGGCCCACTGCTGGAGCTTGCGGGTACGCTCCTCCACAAGGGGGTGGCGGCGGATGGCGTTGCCGGGCATCATCACGTACTTGGCGATGTTTTTCTCATAGGCTTTTGCCTCGGGCTGCGTCCGGGGGGAGGTCTCCACCAGGGACTGGGAGTGGGCCACCCGGGTACACATTTTCAGCAGCACCGGGGTGTCGAACTGCTCGGACAGCTCGTAGGCCAGCTTGGCAAACTCCAGGGCCTCGGCGGAGTCGGAGGGCTCCAGCATGGGCACCTTGGCGGCGATGGCGTGGTGGCGGGAGTCCTGCTCGTTCTGGGAGGAGTGCATCCCCGCGTCGTCGGCCACGCCGATGACCATGCCGGCGTTGACCCCGGTGTAGCTCATGGTGTACAGAGGGTCGGCGGCCACGTTCAGGCCCACGTGCTTCATGGCGCAGAAGGAGCGCTTGCCCGCCAGACAGGCCCCGAAAGCGGTCTCCATGGCCACCTTCTCGTTGGGGGCCCATTCGCAGTAAATTTCAGGGAATTTCACGGCCTCTTCGGTGATCTCGGTGCTGGGGGTTCCAGGGTAGCTGGAGACCACGCAGCACCCCGCCTCATACAGTCCCCGGGCAGCGGCGGCATTGCCCAACATCAGTTGTTTCATCCTGTTTTCCTCGCAATCATTCGTTGTTTTCTACTTTTTCGTGCAGCCCCTCCCGGGCGATGACCTCCTGCATCACGCCGCCCGCGCCGTTGTCCAGCATGGAACGCCGGACCCGGCTGATGGTGGCGCTGGAGGCGCCGGTTTTCTCCAGAATATCCAGATAGACCAGCCCCTGCTGGAGATACACCGCCACGTCGAACCGCTGCTCTAAGGAGCGCAGCTCGGTGGGGGTGCACAGGTCGTCGAAAAACCGGCAGCATTCGTCCAGATCCTTCAGCTTGAGAATTGTCTCATACAGCGCCATACTGCGCTCCCGCTTTTCCGCTTTTGCCATGGTGAACACTCCTTTTCAAGTTAGTTCCTACGGGGAATTTACTTGTTTAAAGTGTAGCACACGAAAGCGAAAAGGTAAAGGCCAAAGCGGCAATTTTACCTGACAGTTTTTTGAAAAAGGGTACAAAAAAGCCTCTGGCGTCGTTTGACCAACCAGAGGACGAGAGCTTGAGCTTCCCGCGGTACCACCTCAATTTGCCGCTTTCTCACGAAAACAGCCTCATGGAGCATCCGGCAATGCCCCGCCTCTGTAACGGGAGGACCCGTTCCGCTCTACTTGGCCGAAGCCGTTCCTCGGACAGCTCAGGAGATGAAATTTCAAACGCACAGCTATGCCCCTCGCACCAACCGGGAACTCTCTGAACAGCTGGACCTGCGGTCTACTTTGTCTCCGTCTATGCCTTTGTTGGTTCGCATTATACAGGAAGGGAGGCGGCTTGTCAAGGGGGGATTTTTTGTAAAGGCACGCCCGGTCACATCAAAGGAATAAAATCGCCCAGTGTTTTTCGTGATGCAATAATGGCAGAGATGGATGCTTTTGAAGAAGCCCGTATAAAAAAGCAAGCTTCTGAAATGGCCGCCGCAAATATGGCTCGTTTGAAAAATGTCAAAACGCCCAAACGACGGATCTTTCGTCCCCATGCTTCCCCGATTTTTCTTGAAATACATCCAGGATTCCTGCGAAAAATTGTGTTTGCCTGGCGGCGAAATCCCTCGTCGCTGAGCATGTTTCCATTTTTCAAACAGCGCCTAGATAATATAAAACCCCTTCCGCTTGGAAGGGGTTTTATGCTCAGGCTATTCCTTTTGTATAATTTTCGCGGTGTGTTTCAGTTTCCTGTCCCCGATATTCCGTCGGTTCAGCTTGGTAACCAGGGCGGAGATTTCCCCCTGGGCCTGCTCGATCTCCGCTTTAAAGGCCCGGGCGGACAGCCGCAAAGCCCCGTGGCCCAAAATAATCATCTGCTCCAGGCCGTCGGAGGTGGCCACCCGCACCCGGTGGTTTTTCCCCAGGTCGTAGGTGGCCTTTTCGATATAGGCGTCGGCTGTCTCGGCCTCCTTGGTGTACACCACGTAGATGTTGTTCTTCTTGTCCACCGACCCGGGGTTGCCCTTCACCTTATAGGCGTCGAACACCAGGATGACCACGCACTGGCGGAGGCCCTGGTAGTTGGACAGGATGTCCTCCAGCGCCCCACGGGCGGCGGACACGTCCTGCCGGGCCAGAGCGGTAAGCTCGTCCCAGGCGAAGATGATGTTGTACCCGTCCACGAGGAGGTACTCCGGTCCGGTTTTCTGCTCCCGGATGGTGTACTTGCCCTCGTCCAGGCTGGTGCGGGCGGGCTTTTTGGCGGGCTGGAAGGCGGCGTCCCCCCGCTCCACCTTGCCGTAGGTCCGCTCAAAGACGGCCAGCAGCTCCTTGTCCTGCTCCAGGCTGCCCCCCCGGTACTGCCGCTGTCCCCCGGCGGGGGAGGCGGGCTCAGAGGCGGGGGCCTCCATCCCCAGCCGCAGGCCGCTGTCTACGTGCATATGCTCCCGCACCTCATACCACTTGACCGTCACCCCCGCCCCGTGGGAGCAGAAGACGGAGTCGGGGGAGTTGTCCACATCCCGCTCCGGATCGTAGCCCAATCGGGCGACAATCTCCTCCTGATTGCCGCAGGGCTCGTACCCCCGGAGGGTACAGGACAGCCGGCCCCGGCCCCGGGTATAGGCGGTGACCTCTTTCCAGTAGTCCCGCAGGCCGGCCACAGGGGCGTGGCCCGTCAGCAGGGAAAACTCCCCCTCCTGCTCTGGACCCTCCACGCTGCCCCCCATGGTCTGCAAGTCGTTCATGGCCCGGCCCACGCAGTCCGGGGGGAGCTCCAGAGAGAAATCGTAATGAGGCTCGAGAAGGATGTTCTCCGCCTGCATCAGCCCCTGGCGCACTGCCCGGTAGGTGGCCTGGCGGAAGTCGCCCCCCTCGGTGTGCTTCACATGGGCCCGGCCCGCCGCCAGGGTGATTTTCATATCAGTAATGGGCGAGCCGGTGAGCACTCCCCGGTGCCGCTTTTCCATCAGGTGGGTGAAGATCAGCCGCTGCCAGTTCAGGTCCAGCTGGTCGGTGGGACAGGCGGAGGCAATACGCAGCCCGCTGCCCCGGGGGCCGGGCTCCAGCAGGAGGTGGACCTCGGCGTAGTGCCGCAGGGGCTCGAAGTGGCCCACCCCCTCCACAGGGGCGGCGATGGTCTCTCGATAGACGATGTTCCCCGTCCCGAAAGACACCTCCACCCCAAACCGCGCCTGAATCAGCCGGGTGAGCACCTCCAGCTGGACCTCTCCCATGAGCTGGAGGTGGATTTCTCCCAGCGCCTCGTTCCACACTACCCGCAGTTGGGGGTCCTCCTCCTCCAGCTGGCGGAGGTGTTTCAACATGACGTGGACGTCGCAGGCGGGGGGCAAGACCACCTGGTAGTTCAGCACCGGCTCCAGCTCGGGCTCTTGGGTGGGGGACTCCGCCCCGAAAACATCTCCCGGCCGGGTACGGGTCAACCCGGTGAGGGCGCACACCGTCCCGGCGGGGGCCTCGTCCACCGTCTGAAATTTGGCGCCCGAGTAGATCCGAATCTGGTTGATCTTCTCCTCCCCCAGCAGGGTGCGTACCCTGAGAGAGCCGCCGGTGACCTTTAGATAGGTGAGCCGGTCATTTCCATCCCGGGCGATCTTAAACACCCGGGCAGCAAAGCCTGTGGGATAGTTTGGGACGGGAGCGTACTGAGCCAGACCCTCCAGCAGCGCCTCCACCCCCTCCAGCTTCAGCGCCGAGCCGAAGAAGCAGGGGAAGACCTGCCGCCGGGCGATGAGGGAGGCCGCGTCCGCCGCCGTCACCACGCCCCCATCCAGGTATTTTTCCATCAGTCCCTCGTCGCAGGAGGCCAAGTCCTCCTGGAGGGGCTCCAGTCCGCCGGAAAAGTCCAGGCAGCCGCCGTCAAATTTGTTCCGGAGCTGAACCAGAAGGGCGTCCCGGTCAGCGCCGGCCAGGTCCATTTTGTTGACAAACAGGAAGGTGGGAATCCTGTGCCGCTCCAGCAGTTTCCACAGGGTGCGGGTGTGGCTCTGGACGCCGTCTGTACCGCTGATGACCAGGACGGCGCAGTCTAGTACAGACAGCGTGCGCTCCATCTCGGCGGAGAAGTCCACATGTCCCGGCGTGTCCAGCAGGGTGAAGGAGGTATCGCCCCAGGAGAACTCCGCCTGCTTGGAGAAAATGGTGATGCCCCGCTCCCGCTCCTGCTCATCGGTGTCCAGAAAGGCGTCCCGGTGGTCCACCCGGCCCAGACGGCGCACCGCGCCGCTGAGATACAGCAGGCTTTCAGACAAGGTGGTCTTTCCCGCGTCCACATGGGCCAGCAGGCCCATACAAAGATGCTTCACTGGCTGACCGGCACTCATTTCGTCGCCCAGTTCCCCGTGGCCTCCGCTGTAAGATAGGCATTGACAAAGCCGTCCAGATCGCCGTCCATAACGGAGCTGATGTTGCTGGTTTCAAAGGCGGTGCGGTTGTCCTTTACCATCTGGTAAGGCATGAACACATAGGACCTGATCTGGCTGCCCCACTCAATTTTCAGCTGGACGCCCTTCAAATCGGAAATTTTCTCCGATTTTTCCTGCATCTGCAGCTCCACCAGCTTGGCCCGGAGCATCTTCATACAGTTGTCCTTGTTCTGGAACTGGGAGCGCTCCTGCTGGCTGGCTACCACCACCCCGGTGGGCTTGTGGATCAGCCGGACGGCGGAGGAGGTCTTGTTTACATGCTGGCCGCCGGCCCCGCTGGCCCGGTAGACCTGCATCTCGATGTCCTCGGGGCGAATCTCAATCTCCACGTCCTCGGGCAGGTCGGGCATCACCTCCACTGAGGCGAAAGAGGTCTGCCGCCGGGCGTTGGCGTCGAAGGGGGACACCCGCACCAGCCGGTGGACGCCGTGCTCCCCCCGGAGGTAACCGTAGGCGTTGACCCCCTCGATCATGATGGTGGCCGACTTGATGCCCGCCTCGTCCCCCTCCTGGTAGTCCATAATCTGATAGGTGAAGCCGTGGCGCTCGGTCCAGCGGGTGTACATCCGGTAGAGCATCTGGGCCCAGTCCTGGGCCTCGGTGCCACCGGCGCCGGGGTGGATGGTGAGGATCACGTTGGAGCGGTCATATTCCCCGGTGAGCAGGGTCTCCAGTCGGGCGGTCTCCATGTTGGCCTCCAGCCGGGAAAAACCCTCCTCCAGCTCGGGGAGCAGGCTGTCGTCCTCAAACTCGTTGCCCATCTCGCACAGGGCCATCAGGTCGTCCCATTGCCCCTGGCGCTTGTTCTGGCTGTCCACCTTGTCCTGAAGGTTTTTGATGCGCTGCTGCACCTTTTGGGCCTTGGCCAGATTGTCCCAGAAGCCGTCGGCGGCGGACTCGGCCTGGAGCATGTCCAGCTCACGCTCGGCCCCCTCCAGGTCCAGGGCCTGGGCCAGCTCCTTCAGGGCTGGGGCCAAGTTGTTCAGTTTCACTTTATACTCGTCAAATTGGAGCATCTGTTTCCCACGCTTTCCTGTAAATTCACCCTCAGATTATATATGAGCGGGAGTAAAATGTAAAGGGAAAGCTGGGAAAATTCTCCCCCTGTGGGCTTGAAAGATATGTTGAAGAAATATAACGAAGAGACAGAGAATGCCATCATGCCATCATCTATTGGGCCGATGAGACTGGCGTAAGCAACTGTGAAATCGTAGAGCGCGGCTTTTCACCGAAAGGCCGTCCTCCCGTGCTGGCGGTGGAAACGAAGCGGCAGCAGGTCAATAAGGATAAAATTGAGGTGTTTTTCCTGCCGCCCTATGCTCCGGAATACAATCCGAGATTATTCCAGTGAAATATATGATGCGGCAGGACTGTCTGCCGACATCAGGCACGCTGTCCATTATGTTATTGTCAGGAATCAAACCCACCCTCTCCCCGAAGGCCCCCAACTTCCCCGCCTGGTGGGGAAAACACAGGGGCGAGTGGGAAAACTGATGAAAAATCCCTCTTGACAAGCCGGAACGTATCGCATATAATGTGCAGTGCGTTCAAAGACAGCAGGGGCCCACGGGCGTAATTCCTGCCGAGAGTGCTTTCAAAGGGAATACTTTGATAGTGCTGTCCTCCTGTCTTGCGACGGGAGGTTTTTTTGTTTCGCAGAAGAAATTCTGGAGGTGAAACCAAAAATGCCTAACGCAAAGGTCCTTTCCGAGAAGAAGGCTGTCGTGGCCGCTCTGGAGGAGCAGCTGAAGGGTGCCGCCAGCGGCGTGCTGGTGGACTACAAGGGCATCACCGTGGCTGAAGACACCGCTCTGCGCGCCGAGCTGCGCCAGAACGACGTGCAGTACTCCGTGGTGAAGAACACCCTGGTCCGCTTCGCCCTGGACGACGCCGGGCTGAAGGAGCTGGACGACGTGCTCAACGGCACCACGTCCCTGGCCACCAGCGCCGGAGACCCCATCGCCCCCATGCGGGTGGTGAACAAGCACGCCAAGCAGCTGGGCGACGGCAAATTCAACATCAAGGGCGGCTTTATGGACGGCAAGGTGCTCTCCCTGGAGGAGATCATGGCCCTGGCTGAGCTGCCCCCCAAGGACGTGCTCCAGGCTCAGGCTCTGGGCATGATGCTGGCTCCCATTACCAGCCTGGCTATCGTGCTGAAGGCCATCGCCGAGAAGAGCGGTGAGCCCGCACCCGCCGAGGAGGCCCCCGCCGCCGAGTAAGTGGCAAACCAGCCCCTGTCGGGGAACAAAAATTTAAAATTACACAATTAGGAGGTTCATTTATCATGGCTAGTGAGAAGATTACTGCTCTGATCGAGGAAGTTAAGGCTCTGACCGTTCTGGAGCTGTCCGAGCTGGTTAAGGCTCTGGAGGAAGAGTTCGGCGTGTCCGCCGCCGCTATGGCCGCTCCCGCCGCCGGCGGCGGCGCCGCTGAGGCCGCTGCGGAGAAGACCGATTTCGACGTGGTGCTGGCCGGCTTCGACGCCGCCGCCAAGATCAAGGTCATCAAGGCTGTCCGCGAGATCACCGGCCTGGGCCTGGCCGAGGCCAAGGCCGCTGTCGAGGGCGCTCCCAAGACCCTGAAGGAGGCCGTGTCCAAGGACGAGGCCGAGGAGCTGAAGAAAAAGCTGGAAGAGGCCGGCGGCAAGGTGGAGCTGAAGTAAGCTCACCCCCATTTGAGCTTGCCCCACCCAAGACCATCCCAATTCTGCTCCCAATTTTGTCCCTTTCAGAGCAGCGTTGAGAGCAAGCACTGAGTAAAAAAGAAGAGTCCAGAGTAGTTCGTTGCGAATTGCTCTGGGCTCTTTTTTGTTGTCCTTTTGGCGGCGGGCCGGGGTAATTCGGAGGGTTTTTGATACGAATCTCCAATAAAACGATTTTGGTACAGCTTCTTAATATCCATCGGCTCCGGCAGACAGAATTATCTTTCGCAAATCTATAAAAAACGTCCGTATTTGCCAAACCTGGCCTGATATAAGGACACTGGGTGTTGCATATTGCATAAACATGTGATACAATCCTCCTGTAGAAGCCTCTTGCGGATGCGAATTTGACCGGATAAAGGAGAAGTCACTATGAACAGATTTGGCGTCGATGTAGAGCTAAAAAACACCCCGGTGTTAGACCCGGAATTTATACCGCTGATGCGGTTCAACCACGCCTTCCTGTCGGGGGCAAAGAAGCCTGTGGGGATTGCCGTGGAGCGGGCCGATGGCCAGATGGCCGCCTGCCACACCTTTATCCACGGCACCCCAGAGATGGAGGCGGCCGACCACTACTACATTGAGCGGCTGGTCAAGACCATTTTGTGGATGAAGGGCGGCTTTAAGGTCTATGTGAGTGGAGATGAAGGGACCTGGGAGTATCTAAAATCGGTCTACTGCGCGGGGGGACAGCAGGAGTTCGACTGGGACTATATGGCCAGCGTCTTTGAGCACTCCTTTGAGATTGTCCTGGTGGACGAGATTCCCCAGGCGAAAGATGCCCCCAAGGCCATTGGCGGCCATCTGGGGGGATGCCGCATTGGCTTCGACGCCGGTGGGTCCGACCGGAAGGTGTCCGCTGTCATCGACGGCGAGACGGTATACTCCGAAGAGGTGGTTTGGTTCCCCAAGACCAACTCCGACCCCGACTACCACTACGACGGCATCGTGGCTGCGTTGAAGTCCGCCGCGGAGCATATGCCCCGGGTAGACGCGGTGGGAGTGTCCTCCGCCGGCGTGTTCATCAACAACCGGACCATGAACGCCTCCCTGTTTTTAAAGGTCCCCAAGGAGATTTATGACGAGAAGGTAAAGGACATCTATATCCGGGCCATCCGCGACACCTTTGGCGATGTGCCCTACTGCGTTATCAACGACGGCGACGTGTCCGCCCTGGCGGGGGCCATGAGCCTGAACGACAACAGCGTGCTGGGCATTGCCATGGGCACCAGCGAGGCGGTGGGCTATGTGGACGAGGAGGGCCGCATCACCGGCTGGCTGAACGAGCTGGCCTTTGTCCCTGTAGACGCCCAGGAGGGGGCTATGCGGGACGAGTGGTCTGGCGATGTGGGCTGCGGCGTGAAGTACTTCTCCCAGGACGGAGTGATTAAGCTGGCCCCCCGGGCGGGCATTGAGCTGGAGGAGAGCGCCTCCCCCGCTGAGAATCTAAAAGCGGTCCAGGCCCTGATGGCCCAGGACGATCCCCGGGCCGCCCAGGTGTATGAGTCCATCGGCGTCTATCTGGGCCACACCCTGGCCTATTACTACGAGCTCTACGGCTGCCGCCATGTGCTGCTGCTGGGCCGGGTAATGAGCGGCAAGGGGGGGGACCTGATTCTGGAGACGGCCAAGAAGGTGCTGGCCGACGAGTACCCCGAGACCGTGGGTAAGATAGTCCCCGAGCTGCCCGACGAGAAGTTCCGCCGGGTGGGCCAGTCCATGGCTGCCGCCAGCCTGCCGGAGATTTCCTAAGAACATGAAAGCGCCCCGTCCCCTGAGGATTTCAGGGGGCGAGGCTGTTTTTATTCCACGGTTACGCTCTTGGCCAGGTTTCTGGGCTTGTCGATATCGCAGCCCCGCATCAGGGCCACATAGTAGGCGAAGAGCTGGAGGGGAACCACCCCCAGGGAGGGGAGGAGCAGCTCGTGGATATCCGGGATGGTCATCACAGCGTCGGCTGTCTGGGCCATCTCCTCCCGGTGAGACTGGGTGGTGAGGGCCAGCACGCTGGCCCCCCGGGTCTTTACCTCCACCACGTTGCTCATGGCCTTGGCAAACAGGCTGCTGAAGGTGCTCAGGGCTACCACCAGGGTGCCCTCCTCAATCAGGCTGATGGTGCCGTGCTTCAGTTCGCCGGAGGCGTAGGCCTCGGAGTGGATGTAGGAGATCTCTTTCAGCTTCAGGGAGCCCTCCAGGCCGAGGGCGTAATCCAGGTTGCGGCCGATGAAGAAGATGGAGTCGTGGTTGAAATACTTGGAGGCGAAGTACTGGATGTCGTCCCGGTGGGAGAGGGTCTCATCCATCTTCCCGGGCAGCTCCAGAAAACCGGCCACCCCGGCCTGGTAGTCCGCGTCAGAGATGGTGCCCAGACGCTTTGCCAGCCAAAGGGCCAACAGGGTGAGCAGAGCCAGCTGGGTGGTATAGGCCTTGGTGGTGGCTACGGCGATCTCCGGCCCCGCCCAGGTATACAGCACCTGGTCCGATTCCCGAGCGATGGAGGAGCCCACCACATTAACAATGGACAGGATATGCCCTCCCAGCCGCCGGGCCTCCCGCAGGGCGGCCATGGTGTCCAGGGTCTCGCCGGACTGGCTGATGACAATGACCAGGGTGTTCTTGTCCACAATGGGGGCCATATACCGGAACTCAGAGCCCAGAGCTACTTCCACGGGGATGCGGGTGAGCCGCTCCAGGTGGTATTTGCCCACCATCCCCACGTGGTAGCTGGAGCCGCAGGCCACGATGTAGATGCGGTTCATTTTCTGGAGATAGTCCTCGCTCAGAGAGAAGTCCTCAAAGACAATTTCTCCCTTCTGGATGCGGGGGGAGAGACAGCGGCGCAGGGCCTCGGGCTGCTCCATGATCTCCTTGAACATGAAGTGCTCATAACCGCCCTTCTCGGCGGCGTCCACCGCCCAATCCACCTGGACAATCTCCTTTTCCGCGGGCTGCATCAGGTGGTTGTAGCACTGAATGCCCTCCCGGGTGAGGACGGCCAGGTCGCCGTCCTCCATGTAGATTACGTTTCTTGTGTGCCGGAGGAGGGCGGTAACGTCGCTGGACAGGAAGCTGCAGCCCTGGCCGCAGCCCAGGATCAGGGGGCTGTCCTTGCGGACGGCCACGATCTGGTCGGGGTAGTCGGCGCACAGGATGCCCAGGGCGTAGGCCCCCTGGATGCGGTGGAGCACCCGGCCCACGGCCTGGAGCAGGTCGCCCTCATAGAAGTACTCAATGAGCTGGGCCACCACCTCGGTGTCTGTCTCTGAGGTAAAGGGAATGCCCTGTCCCATGAGGAAGGCCTTCAGCTCGGCGTAGTTTTCGATGATGCCGTTATGGACAACGGCAATCCGGCCGCTGTGGCTCACCTGGGGGTGGGAGTTGGCGTCGCTGGGGGCGCCGTGGGTGGCCCAGCGGGTGTGTCCCACCCCCACGGTTCCCCGAAGGTCCGCGCCGCCGTGGAGCTGGTCTGAGAGCACCTGAAGCCGTCCTTTGGCCTTGTGGACGGACAGCGCCCCCGCCTGGTCGTCGAACACTGCCACCCCGGCGGAGTCGTACCCCCGGTACTCCAGCCGGGACAGCCCCTCCAGCAGGATGGGGGCGGCCTGCTCCGTTCCAATGCAGCCTACAATTCCACACATATTTAATTTTCCTCCTTGTTCCGCCGCCCGCGCGAAGACGCGGAAAGACGGCAGATAAAATCAGGAGGACAAACTCGCAGCGATTTGACCTCGTTCTCCGGCCATGGCCCCTTTGTTTTGCGGTTGCCCGCATATTTGTAGGCCCTGTACGCGCCCGGAGCCGGCACGGAGAGGCATCCGCCGAACCTTCGATCACCTCTCACCTCGTCGTCCCGCCGTCCTCCCCGGCGGGAGAGGGGCGGGCTCTGGCGCTTATGATGGGTTGGAACCCATAGCCTCCTTTCGCTGCTGCGATCTATGGAACTCTATGCCAGCGGGGCATTGTCCCATACGTCTGCCCATTATACGAGCTTTGGAGGAAATTGTAAAGATAAATTTGATTTTTCATGGGGAATCTGCTATACTGACAATAAGAACAAAAAAAGGAGGCCGCAGTATGAGCAGAGAGTTTGGAACGCCTTTCGGGGTAACACAGGACAGGGAAGAGGTGCGGGAGCTGACGCTGGACAACGGCGTGCTGAGCTGTAAGATCCTCACCTTTGGCGCCACTCTGCGCGCCCTGACGGTTCCCGGTCGGGAGGGGTCGGTGGACGTGGTGCTGGGCTACGACAGCCTGGCCCAGTATGAGACGGAGGGCGGCTATCTGGGGGCCACCGTGGGGCGGTTTGCCAACCGGATTGCCAAGGGGACATTCACCTTAAATGGCCAGACATACACCCTGGCGCTGAACGACGGCCCCAACCACCTCCACGGCGGAACCCGGGGCTGGTCCCACCGGGTCTGGACGGTGGAGGAAGCCAATGCCGAAAAGGCGGTCCTTACCCTGGACAGCCCCGACGGAGAGGAGGGCTACCCCGGACATCTTCAGGCAAGGGTGACCTACGCCCTGGAGGGGGACGCGCTGGCGATCCATTATGAGGCGGCCGGTGACCAGGATACCCCCTGCAATCTCACCAACCACAGCTATTTCAACCTGGCGGGCCAGGGCAGCGGAGATGTGCTGGACCAGGAAATTCAGCTGTTCTGCTCCGCCTATACCCCCACCGACAGCACCAGCATCCCCCTGGGCCGGATTGACCCGGTGGAGGGCACCCCCATGGACCTGCGCCAGCCCACCCCGGTAGGAGCTCATATCAACGAGCCTTTCCAGCAGCTGGAGTGGGGCCAGGGCTATGACCACAATTTTGTCGTGGACGGTCAGCCCGGTGTGCTGCGTCCCGCCGCCCGTGTCCACAGCGCCGCCTCCGGCGTCGCCATGGAGGTGGATACCACCAGCCCGGGAATCCAGTTTTACACCGCCAACTTCATCGAGGAGGGGCGGAAGGGAAAGAATGGGGCGGTTTACGGGTACCGTCACGGCCTGTGCCTGGAGACCCAACACTTTCCGGATTCCCCCAATCAGCCGGCTTTTCCCTCCGTGGTGTTAAAGGCAGGGGAAGTCTATCGTCAAACGACCAAATTCCGCTTTACAAAGGAAGCCTGATAATTTCGTTTTCCGGGAAAAAAGTTGAAAAATCCTCTTGACATTTTCTGAGCATTTGCTATAATAACATTCGTCCCTGCGGAAGCGGGGGCTATAGCCGGATTGTGTAAGGGTAGCACGACAGACTCTGACTCTGTTTGTGAGGGTTCGAATCCTTCTCCGGCTGCCAAAGAACGCCCCTGGAGTTGTTGAAATTCCAGGGGCGTTCTTTTGATTATGGCGTGAAATGACATTCAAAAATTGCGGTACTCATTTGTGCACCGGAGCTTGACCTTTTAATTGACCGTGGGTTTACCCTCCAGTTTACCGGCTGGGGCCGCTGAGGAAAAAAGCGTACGGAAAAAATCAGGCTGGAAGGGGGAACCCCTTCCAGCCTGATTTGTTATCCGTGCAGGAAAAACCATGCGATTACCACAATTGCCGCCACTCCAAGAAGAACCCACGGGAGGGTGCTGTTTTTTTTATTTTCCGCCGGTTTGCGGGAGACGTAGAAATTGACCTCGCCCCGCTCTTTGGTGGGGGACGGCGTTTTGGAGAGCTCTTTTTGTCTCTCCAAGTCCTGAATCAGCCGGAGCTCAGCGTCCAGCGTTGCGCCGCAGTAGGTGCAGAAAATGCGGGAGTCCTCGTTGATGCGGTGGCATTCAGGGCAGCGTTTAGACATGACGATACTCCTTCTGTGCTTGTTGTTGAGGAAAATAGAGGGGGACTGCTGTCTCGATTATAACAGAAGACTTGCCGGGGTACAAGATAAATCTGCCGGTCCGGCCAAATTTTCCCGGAAAAACTCCAGCGCGTTCCGCCACAGGATGCCGTCGGCCTGGGCGGGGGAGAGGCCCCGGTCCTGAAAATACCGGTACAGCCCGGCAAATTTTTCCGGGCTGCCCAGCCCTGGGGGGACGTCGGTGCCGTCGGCGTCGGAGCCCAGGGCCAGGCAGTGTTCCGCTCCCAGCTCCAGGAAGCGCTCCACGTGGCGCCACAGGTCGTCCAGGGTGGCGGGGCGGCTGCCGGTGCGCAGGAAGTCCTGGGCGTAATTCAGGCCGATAAGGCAGTTTCGGCGGACCATCTCCCCGATCTGCGCATCCGTCAGGTTGCGCCTGTGGCCGCAGACGGACCGGGCGTTGGAGTGGCTGGCCACGAAGGGCTTCTTTGCCGTCTCCAGCAGATTGTCAAAGCCCTGGTCGTTTAAATGGGACACATCCACTAAAATCCCGTGCTCCTCCAGCGCCCGGACAGCCTGCTTTCCGAAGGGGGACAGGCCGTGGCCCGTCACGTTTCCGGAACCGATCTCGTTTTCTCCGTTCCAGGTGAGAGTGACCATCCGCACCCCGTCCCGGGCCAGAATCTCCACCCGGTCCAGCCGCCCGGCCAGGGCGGAGCCGTTCTCCACGGTGAGGATGGCGGCCGCTTTGCCAGAGGCCCAGGCGGTCTCGATATCCCCGGCGGTGCGGCAGGGAAGGACCTCCAGCTTCTCCATCTGCCGGTGAAAGTTGCGCTGGTGCAGGTCATAATAGGCGACGGCCTCCTCTCCGCGGAACTCGTCGGGGATGAAAATGGCGCAGCACTGACACCAGCGTACCTCCTCCGGGATGGCGGACAGGGAGAAGTGCCGGCCGGGCAGGTCCAGGGTGTCGGTGTCCCGGACCCGCTCTGCCAGCGTGGCCGCGGCTTCGGATTTTTGGGCCGGGTCCCGCAGGGAGGCCAGCAGGTTGTAGTCCTCCGCCTTCAGGGCGGTGAGAGTGTCGCAGTGCAGATCAATCAAGGCGTAGGGAAGCATGAATATCACTCCTTTTCTGCCATTCTATGTGGGAGACTCACGGTTTCTTCATGGTCAGGGAAATCCGTTTTTTCTTCTCGTCCACCTCGACGACCCATACAGTAATTACATCTCCCACGCTGAGCAGCTCGGAGGGGTGGCGGACCCGGCGGGGCAGTTTGGAGATGTGGACCAGGCCGTCCTGGTGGACGCCGATGTCTACAAACACGCCGAAGTCGATGACGTTGCGCACCGTGCCCTGGAGCTCCATGCCGGGCTTTAAGTCCTTGGCCTCCATCACGTCGGTGCGGAGGATGGGGGGCGGCAGCTCGTCCCGGGGGTCCCGACCCGGCTTAGACAGCTCCTTTACAATGTCCGCCAGCGTGGGCGCACCCGCCCCGCAGGCTTCACTGAGGGCCTCGTAGCCGATCTCCTCCGCCCTGGCCTTCAGCTCCGTGATGTTCCCCGCCTTCACGTCCTCCAAAGAAAAGCCGCAGGCGGCGAGGAGCTTTTCCGCTGCGGCGTAGCTCTCCGGGTGGACGCCGGTGTTGTCCAGAATAGATTTGCTCTCGGGCACCCGGAGAAATCCGGCGCACTGCTCAAAGGCCTTTGGCCCCAGCTTGGGGACCTTTAAAAGCTGCTTCCGGGTGGTGAACACCCCGTTCTCCTCCCGGTACTTCACAAGGTTTTTGGCGGTGGCGGCGGTAAGGCCGCTCACCCGCTGGAGCAGGGAGGGGGAGGCGGTGTTGGCGTCCACCCCAACGGCGTTGACGCAGTCCTCCACCACCCAGTCCAGGGTCTCGCCCAGCCGGGCCTGGGGCATGTCGTGCTGGTACTGGCCCACCCCGATGGCCTTGGGGTCGATCTTTACCAGCTCGGCCAGGGGGTCCTGGAGCCGCCGGGCGATGGACACGGCGCTTCTCAGGTTCACGTCGAACTGGGGGAACTCCTCGGCGGCCAGCTTGCTGGCGGAGTAGACCGAGGCCCCCGCCTCGCTGACGATCATGTAGGACACCCCGCCGCCCACCGTTTTGATGAGCTCCACCGTCATCTGTTCGGTCTCACGGCTGGCGGTGCCGTTGCCGATGGCGATGTGCTCCACCCCGTGCCTCTTTATCATAGCGGCCAGGATGTGGATGCACTCCGCCCTTTTCCGCTCCCCATGGGTGGGATAGACCACCGTGGTGTCCAGCACCTTGCCGGTGCCGTCCACCACTGCCACCTTGCACCCCATGCGGTAGCCCGGGTCCAGGCCCATGGTCACCCGGCCCTTGACGGGGGGCTGCATAAGCAGAGGCTTCAGGTTCAAGGCGAACATGTGGATGGCCCCCTCGTAGGCCTGGTCGGTGAGGGTGTTCCGGATCTCCCGCTCCATAGAGGGCTGAACAAGGCGGTCGTAGGCGTCGTCCGCCGCAGCCCGGACAAAGTCCATGGCCGCCCGGTTGGGGACAGTCATCCGGCGGACGGCGATGTGGGCGGTCTCCGGGTCCAGCTCCACCGAAACCTTTAAAATATTTTCCCGCTCCCCCCGGTTGATGGCCAGCATCTGGTAGCCCTGAACCCGGCTGACCGGCTGCTTAAAGTCGTAGTACAGCCGGTAGACTGTGTCCTCCGGCTCTTTGTCGGCGGCTTTGGACACCAGCAGGCTGCGGTGCAGATAGAGGGCCCGCAGCTCCTTGCGGATGTCGGCATCGTCGGAGATAAGCTCGGCGATGATGTCGCTGGCCCCCTGGAGGGCGTCAGCGGCTGTCTCCACCCCTTTCTCGGGGTCGATGTAGTCCTGGGCGGCGGCTTCCATGTCCACCGCCGGGCCGAAGGCGAAGGCCAGAGCAGCCAGGGGCTCCAGTCCCTTCTCCCGGGCGATGGTGGCCCGGGTGCGCCGCTTCTGCTTGTAAGGGCGGTACAGGTCCTCCACCTCGGCCAGGGTGGCGGCGGAGTCGATGGCGGCGGACAGCTCCTCCGTGAGCTTGCCCTGGTTTTCGATGGAGGTTTTTACCTCCCCCTTCCGGGAGTCCAGATTGCGCAGGTATTGCAGCCGGTCGGCCAGCTGGCGGAGCAGCTGGTCGTCCATGGAGCCATGGAGCTCTTTGCGGTAGCGGGCGATAAAAGGGATGGTGGCCCCCTCGTCGATGAGATTGACCACGTTTTGCACGTGTTCTTCGGTGCGGCCCAGCTCCTGGGCCAGAGTCTGGATAATTGGGTCCATAGTCGTTCTCCTTGGCAAATAAAAGTCAAAGGAAAGTTTACTCCAAAAAGAGGCAAAAGTCCAGTTGGCTTTTTGTCGGAGCTGTGGTATAATTTTCCCGCTCAGGTGCCCGGATGGAAGAATCCGGGAGAATAGGGAAGAAACACACGGTCCCGCCGCTGTGAGAGGGGAGCCGGGCTTCAAGATGCCACTGGGAAACCGGGAAGGCGAAGCCGGGCAGTGAGCCTCAAGTCAGAAGACCTGCCTGGGGAAATATACGAATGCCGCGAGAGACGGCGAGGAGGTACTTATGAAAGGAAACAAGAGGGCGCTGTTTGCCGTGGCCGCTTTGGCGGTGGCCGCGGCCTTGATGCTGGGCATCTGGTACTTTGCCAAACCCCGGACCCAAGAGGGGGCCAAGACGGTGGCGGTGGAAGTGGTCCACGCTGACGAGAGCACCAAGGAATTTACCTATCACACTGACGCGGAGTATTTGGGCGAGGTGCTGCTGGCAGAGGGGCTGATCCAGGGGGAGGACAGCGCCTACGGCCTGTTCATCACCACGGTGGACGGCGAAACCGCCCAAGACGACCTGCGGCAGTGGTGGTGCGTCACCAAAGGCGGGGAGCGGGTGGACACCGGTGTGGACTCCACTCCCATCGCCGACGGGGACCACTTTGAGCTGACTATGTCCACCTACTGAGGGCGTCATGGACAGAAACAGTATGCGCGCGGCCAGCCGGCGGGTGGTGCTGTGCGCCCTGCTGGCCGCCATGACCATGGCGCTGAAAATGGCCATGGCCCCTCTGCCCAACATCGAGCCGGTGTCCCTGATGATTCTGGTGTGTGCCCTGGTCTTTGGCCGGCAGGTGTTCTACGTTGTCTTTACCTATATTTTTCTGGAGGGGCTGGTCTTTGGCTTTGGCCTGTGGTGGGCCAGCTATCTCTATCTCTGGCCCCTGTGGGCGGGTGCGGTGCTGTTGCTGGGGCGGGGGCGGGAGAAGCCGCCCCTGTTCTGGGCTGCAGCCAGCGGGGCCTTTGGGCTGAGCTTCGGGGCGCTGGACGCCCTGCCCTACCTGGCGGGGGGGCCGATGGCGGCCCTTTCCCGTTGGGTGTTGGGCATCCCCTTCGACCTGCTCCACTGCGTCGGAAATTTTTTCCTGGCCCTGACGCTGGAGCGGCCCCTGTGCCGGGCGCTGAGCCTGGCCCGGGATAAAATGGGGCGGTAAATGGACTGAAACAGGGATGCGGCGCGGTCCGCACCCCTGTTTTTTGACAGAATTGTCATAAGTTACAAGATAAACTGAAAAATGAAAAAAGTTTTTGAAAAAGCAACAAAAACCCCTTGACAAAACAGCGGAATGGGTTTACAATAACAACGTCAAAGGGAAATGCGGAAGCGGCGCTTTCCCGGTCAAGACAAGAATCTGCGAGAAAAGAGGTGGGCACGGATGCATCAGCGTTATGTCACCCAGGGGGCACTTTTCATTTCGCAAACGTTTGGAGCATACTGTGCGTAGCTTTGCGGCCTGGCTGGCCGGACCGGTGAAAACAGCAATTCTCCATCGTTTGCGTGGCAGACGGTGGTATTTTTATACCCATTTTCAGAATAATACAGAAAGGAGTTGGCGGATATGACGATGCCAAAACGGGAAGTAAACAACATTTGGGCCAAGGTCCGCGACGATGTGGACGTTGACGATCTGATCTTCAACTACGAGGCCTACCACACCAGCGAGGACGACACGTACAGCGACCGGTAAGGCCGCTTGTCTCCGGCGGAAGGCCGGTAAAAAGGAATGAGAGGCCGCGGCGGAAGCCGCGGCGTTTTTTTGCACAAGAAATTACAGAAAAAAGGCCAGAATATTCCGCTGGAGGGGCTTGCTTTCTTGAAGGGATTATACTAAAATATAGGGCAAGCGACTAAAACGTCCGCCCCAAGGGGCAAATTTCCCCCCGACGCACCTGCTGAACGGCTCCGCAAGGGGCGTTCGGCGCAGGGAAAAGCTCCGGGGAGCAATATGGAGGTTGAAAAAATTATGAGCAAGACCAGAAAAGTAGGCTTTACCGAGACCGTTCTGCGTGACGCCAACCAGTCTCTGATCGCCACCCGTCTGCCCTACAGCAAGTTTGAGCCCATCCTGGAGACCATGGACAAGGCCGGCTACTACTCCGCTGAGGTGTGGGGCGGCGCCACCTTCGACGTGTGCCTGCGTTATCTGCAGGAGGATCCCTGGGAGCGGCTGCGGAAGATCCGCGCCAAGATGCCCAACACCAAGCTGCAGATGCTGCTGCGGGGCCAGAACATCCTAGGCTATAAGCACTACCCCGACGACGTGGTGCGCAAGTTTGTGGAGTACTCCATCAAAAACGGCATCGACATCATTCGTATTTTCGACGCTCTGAACGACGCCCGCAACCTGGAGGTGGCCATCGACGAGACCGTCAAGCGGGGCGGCCACGCCTCCGGCACCATCTGCTTCACCACCAGCCCCGTCCACACCCTGGAGAAGAATGTCCAAATGGTGAAGGACCTGAAGAGCATGGGTGTAAAGTCCATCTGCATTAAGGACATGGCCGGCATCATGGGCCCCAAGGAGTCCTATGATCTGGTTTCCGCCATCAAGGACGCCGTGCCCGAGCTGCCCCTGGTCATCCACACCCACTGCACCACGGGCCTGGCTTTCATGACCTGCCTGAAGGGCGTGGAAGCGGGCGCAGACGTCATCGACACCGCCATCTCCCCCATGTCCGGCGGTACCGCCCAGCCCGCCACCGAGACCCTGGCCTACGCTCTGCGCTCCCTGGGTTACCAGGTGGACCTGGACGACAAGGTGCTCATCAAGATGGCCGACTTCTTCAAGGGCGTCCGGGCTGACTTCATCAAGGACGGCACCCTGGACCCCATCTCCATGGCCACCGACACCCAGTGCCT